>CAYPGL010000001.1:0-18229 GCA_964410035.1 uncultured Qipengyuania sp.
TACGGCTTCATACGCTTCAGCCTGCCGATGTTCCCCGATGCCAGCGCCGACCTTGCCTGGCTGGTCTTTGCTCTTTCGATGGTGGCGGTGATCTACACTTCGCTCGTGGCGCTGGTGCAACGCGACATGAAGAAGCTCATTGCATATTCGTCGGTAGCCCACATGGCGATCGTGACCGTGGGTCTCTTCGCATTCAACGTGCAGGGCCTCGAGGGCGCGATGATGGTCATGCTCGGCCACGGTCTCGTCTCGGGCGCATTGTTCCTTTGCGTCGGCGTAATCTACGACCGCCTGCATACGCGTGAGATTTCCCGTTACGGCGGGCTCTCAATCAACATGCCGAAGTATGCTGTCTTCTTCTTGCTCTTCACAATGGCCGCAGTCGGCCTGCCGGGCACAAGCAATTTCGTAGGAGAGTTCCTGGCGTTGGCAGGCATCTACGAAGTTTCAACGTTCGTGGCCTTGGTCTGCACAACAGGCATCATCCTCGGTGCGGCCTATATGCTCTACCTTTACCGCAGGGTTGCGTACGGCGAACAGAAGAACGCCGATGCCGCTGCAATGCCCGATCTCAACGCCCGCGAATGGACCATGCTCGCGCCGATCGCAGCCGCTGTGCTGTGGATGGGCATCTATCCGGAAAGCTTCCTAGCCCCCATGCGTCAGGACATTGCCGCCCTTGAAACGCGCCTTTCCAGCGTTGCCCCACGTTATGACAGCGCGCTTGAAGTAGGTACGCCTCGCACACAGGCGGCGAACTATATCGAGCCGAGCCATCAAGGAGAGGGAGAGCACTAATGTCCTACTCAACCTCTCTATACCTCACAGGCGCCGAAATCGGTCTGTCGCTGGCTGGACTTATATTGCTGCTTGTCACGGCATGGACGGGCGAAAAGGCTGCTCGCGCTATTACTATTGCTGCTGTTGCTGCACTATTCGGCGCCCTGTTTTTCAACGTTTCGTTGTTCGATGGCGGGTTGGAGGCACGCGCTTTCGGTAATCTCTTTCTGGCCGACGGCTTTGCGGTTTTCGCAAAGAGCCTCGTGTATATCGCAACCATCGCCTGCCTGATCGTAGCCCCGCGCTATTTCGACGCGCGAGACGATTATCGCGGCGAATATCCGGTGTTGATGCTTTTCAACGCGGTCGGCATGGGCTTGATGGTCTCAGCCACCGATCTGATGACGCTCTACATCGGCCTCGAAATGTCCAGTCTCTCGTCCTACGTTCTGGCCAGTTTCGCGCGGCGCGACAGCAAGTCTAGCGAGGCGGGCCTAAAATACTTCGTCCTCGGCGGTCTCGCCTCGGGCATAATCCTCTACGGCGTGAGCTTGGTCTACGGTTTTTCCGGGACTACCAGTTACGAGGGCATCCGAGCCGCGTTCTCGGCCGATTTCTCGACTGGAGCGATGTTCGGTGTGGTCTTCGTGCTCGCCGGAATCGCATTCAAGGTCGCCGCTGTCCCGTTCCACATGTGGACGCCCGACGTATACGAAGGTGCGCCGACACCTGTTACAGCCTTTTTTGCAAGCGCACCAAAGGTCGCGGCAGTGGCGATGCTGGTGCGTATCGCGACCGGGCCATTCGGTGGGCAGGTCGAAGCTTGGCAGCAGATCGTCATCTTTGCCGCGCTCGCTTCCATCGTAGTCGGTGCATTGGGAGCGATTGGGCAAGGGAACCTGAAGCGGTTGCTGGCCTATTCTTCGATCAACAATGTCGGCTTTATCTTGATCGGCCTCGCTGCTGCGACACCGGAAGGCATTTCGGGCGTTCTCGTCTACCTCTCGATCTATGTTTTCATGACCATCGGGAGCTTCGTCGCCCTGCTGATGCTGCGCGACAGCGCAGGCAATGCCCTTGCAACCTTTGACGATATTTCCGGCCTTTCGACAACGAGTCCAGCACTGGCATGGTGCCTGCTCGGCATAATGTTCAGCCTTGCCGGCATCCCCCCGTTGTTCGGCTTCTGGGGCAAGTTCGTAGTCTTTCAGGCTGCGGTGCAGGCCGATATGATCGCACTGGCCGCGATTGGCATTGCAGCCAGCGTTATCGGCGCATTCTATTACATCAAGTTCGTCAAGGTGATGTTCTTTGATGAGCCGAAAGGAACAGCCCCGGCTACGGCGCCGGTGTCGCACTGGGTAGTCTTGGGTCTCAGCGTGGCGGTTATCTCGCCCCTCGGCTATCTGCTGACACCGTGGCTCGGCAATCTGGCGGATGCGGCCTCGCAGATGCTGTTTTACGTCGCTTGATCCGCACTGTCCAAGAAACCGGGAGTACCAACGCTGACCTCGCCATGGCGCTGCGGGCAGGCGATGCAATAGGCGAAGGGGACTGGCTCGTAGCCGATCGCCAGACAGCAGGGCGAGGGCGCCAGGGTCGGACATGGTTCGACGGGCGTGGCAACTTCATGGGTTCCACTCTGGTGCGTCCGCACGAGCGTGATCCCGCTCCCGCCAGCCTCGCCCTTCTTGCCGGTATGGCGTTATATGAAGCGATATTGCCTATCGTCGCAAATCCAGTGGATCTAAAGCTCAAGTGGCCCAACGACGTGATGTTCGGAGGAGCGAAGCTTGCTGGCATTCTCCTCGAACGCGAGGGTGGCGCAATCATCGTTGGTATCGGCGTGAATCTGATCGCTGCTCCGGCCCTGCCCGACCGTCGGACCACGGCGCTCTCTGACTTCGGTCCTGCACCGGACCGTGACCTTTTTGCGACTGCCCTTGCAGCCAGCTTCGACAAGGAACTGGAACGTTGGCGAACCTATAGGCTCGAACCTCTGGTGCGCCGCTGGGAAAGTATCGCCCACGCAATTGGTACCCCGCTCACCGTCAACCCGCCAAGCGAGGAGCCGATCAAGGGTAAATTCGCTGGGTTAACTGAGGATGGTGCGCTCCGCATCCGCTTGGCGGGAGGCGAGAGCCGTGTCATTCACGCAGGTGACGTGATGCTCACGAATGAGGAGGGCTGAGCAATGCTTTTGGCAGCCGATGTCGGTAATACCAATGTGGTCTTCGCTCTATTCGAAGGCCGGGATGTCAAGGCACGGTGGCGTATCGCCACAGACGCTCGCCGTACCGGTGACGAATACGCGGTGTGGTTGCTCCAATTACTCGCGCTTGAAGGCTATGTCCGCGAAGACATCACCGCCATCATCATTGGTTCGGTCGTTCCGCGCTCCATCCACAATCTCACCGTCCTCGCGCAGAAGTATTTCGGCGTCGAACCGATCATCGCCGGTCAGAATGGGGCTGAGTGGGGGTTCGAACTCGACATCGAACAACCTAGCTCGCTCGGCGCCGACCGTGCATTAAATGCGCTGGCAGCGCACGCCAAGTACGCGGGGGACCTGATCGTGGTCGACTTCGGTACCGCAACCACCTTTGATGCGGTGGACTTCAACGGAGCTTACAAGGGCGGGATCATTGCACCGGGCATCAACCTTTCGCTGGACGCGCTGGTGGGCAACACTGCAAAGCTGCCGCGCATCGCTATCGAAAAGCCGGCTACCGACAGCGTGATAGGTCGCAACACCGAAGACCAGATGCTTATCGGCGTCTTTTGGGGTTATGTAGCGCTGATCGAAGGGCTGGTAGATCGCATGAAGCGCGAAATCGGCCGTCCTGCTCGGGTGGTTGCCACGGGCGGCCTTGCTCTGCTGTTCGACGAACATACCGACCTATTTGATGCCGTGGATAGCGATCTCACGCTTGACGGTCTCGCCATACTTGCGGAGCGCGCAATCTCTTGAAGAAAAATTACAAACCCGAAGACGAACTCCTTTTCCTGGCCCTAGGGGGCTCGGGTGAAATCGGGATGAATGTCAATCTTTACGGATGCCAAGGGCGCTGGTTAATGGTCGATCTCGGAATGACGTTTTCAGGGGGGCAATATCCGGGTGTGGACCTGGTATTTGCCGATCTCCAATTCATCGAAGAGCGCACGAAAGATCTCGATGCCATAGTCCTGACCCATGCGCACGAAGATCATATCGGCGCGGTCCCATATTTCGCGGCCGATCTCGGTGTGCCCATCTACGCCACGCCTTTCACCGCCGAGCTGGTGCGCCGGAAGCTCGAGGAAGCCGGACTCGAGACCCAGGTCGAACTCATAATCATCGAAGAAGACCATGGTAGTTTCCAGGTCGGACCCTTCGGCGTCACCTATATTCCGCTTGCCCACTCGATTGCGGAAGGCAATGCGTTGCTGATTGAGACGCCGCACGGTAATATTTTCCATACAGGTGACTGGAAACTCGACGAGGATCCGATCATCGGTGAACCCACCACAGAGGAAGAACTGAGCGAAATCGGCGATCGGGGCGTACTCGCGCTGGTCTGCGATAGCACCAATGTATTCAATCCTTCTCCCAGTGGGTCCGAAGGTGCCGTTTTCAAAGGACTTCTCGAAGAGGTCCAGCGTCACCCAGGGAAGCGCGTGCTAGTCACGACGTTTGCAAGCAATGTTGCACGTCTTCACACGCTGGGTGAGGTCGCTCGGGAAACGGGACGACAGGTTTGCGTCGCCGGTCGATCGCTCGACCGGATTATCGAAGTGTCGCAGCAGAACGGATATCTCACCGACTTTCCCGAGCCGGTTGATTTCGACACTGCAATGGGGTTGCCTCGCGGCGAAATTCTAATTCTGGCGACGGGCGGGCAGGGTGAACCTCGGGCAGCACTCTCGCGGATCTCGGAAAACAATCATCCGATCGAGCTTGTCTCGGGCGACGTCGTCCTTTTTTCGAGCCGCCAAATTCCGGGCAATGAACTTGCGATTGGTGCAGTGCAAAACCGACTTGCAGCCAAGGGGATCACGATGGTTACCGATCGGCAGAGCCTGATCCATGTTTCCGGACACCCGGGCCGCCCGGAACTCGAAGCGCTTTACGGTTGGCTAAGGCCTGAAGTACTCATTCCGGTCCATGGTGAGATGCGCCACATGCAGGAGCAGGCGCGCTTGGGCATCGCAAGCGGCATTCCCGATGCGGTAACGCAACAGAATGGCGACATTGTTCGTCTCGCTCCGGGTGCGCCCGGGAAGATCGCCGAGGTTAGGGCGGGGCGTCTGGTGCTCGATGGCGATATCATCGCGCCAGCTGATGGCGACAGTATCGTGATGCGCCGGCGGATCATGCACGAGGGTGTGGTGATTGTAGCACTCGACGACCGGCTTAATCCATCGATCGACAGCCTCGGTCTTCCGCTCGACGAAGACTATGAAGATTTTATCGTAGAGACAATGCAGGATATCCGCATTGCTATCGGCAAGCTCAAGGGATCTGATCGCAAGTCGTCCAGCGCCATTCACGAAGCAACGCGCTTGGCTACCCGACGCGCGGCACAGCGATGGTCTGGCAAGAGGCCACAGGTTCGGGTCATAATGCCAACCAAGGGGCTGGATTGATGTCTTTAGAGCTCCCTATGCAATGGACGTCGATCCTGGCGATTTATGCGCTGTTTTGGGTCGTTAGCGCCTTTGTTCTCCTGCCTTTCGGTGTGCAAACGCACGATGAAGCTGGGATGGAGAAGATCCCAGGACAGGCCGAGAGTGCACCCGCTAATTTCCAGCCGAAGCTGATTGCAAAACGTGCCACTGTGCTCGCAGCGGCGATTACCGCAGTCTACGTGATAAATTACGCGTTTGGCTGGATTACTGCCGAAGATCTGATTTTCTGGGGGCCTACCGCAAATTAGTTTACTGCCGCAGGCGTTCTAGAGCCTGCGCAAGGGCGACGTACAACTTGCCCATATCACTGGAAAGCAGTGTCACACTTACTGCATTGCCGTCTCTGGTCGAGAGCATCGTACGCAGCATGCCTTCAAAGTCGTGGATGTATCTATTGACATGCTCGCGGAAGTCATTGTCATTATCGTATATCTCGGCGATTTCGCGCGCTTCCGAATTATCCAGTAAGCGAACAGCGCGCCGAGTAAATATTCCGCGGTCACCTCTCAAATAGCTTACCCAGGCGGTATCGGTTACTTCGCTCGACAGCACCTTCGCAATGTCGATTGAACTGGAATTGAGACTCTCGGTGATAAGCGCGACACGCCGCGCGAAATCGCCGTCGATCGTATCGGTAGCTTTCTCTCGGGCGTTAGCGATCCTCGATTCCAGATTAACGGTGAGTTCGTTCAGTCGGCCCAATTGCTCGCGAAGATGCTGGGTCATCTCGCGTGAAGCCTGATTGGAACGGTCACGAGCTTCATCCAGTTCCGCCAGCGCACTTTCGGTCCGCTCTGCCAACGCCCGTTCAATCTGGTCCGCGCTACGAGAGCCAATGTCATCGGCAAGCCGGTTAATCCGACCTGCCTGTTCATCTTCGATAGCAGCGAGGGCCGATTTGGCTTTTCCCTCCAGACTGGCGATTGCTTCTCGCAATTCGCCCTGAACCTGATCTGCAAATTCACCGCTGTCGCTAGCCAACTCAGCAAGGCTGGATCGCAACCGTTTGACAGTCTCGATCTGACGTTCTGAGTTGCCACCAAATTCTCGCTGAAAGGTATCGAACCCCTCCATGGCCGAGCGAGTACGTTGCTCAATCACAGCCATGCCCTCGCCAAGGGTCTCGCCCGTATCGCGCGCTTGATCGAGCAACGATTGGATGCAACTCGCCCGATCCTCAATCTCGGCCAACCGTGCTTCCGAAGCTTCCATGGCCTTCGGCAAGTTTTCCGCGCTTTGTTTGGCGCTCGCCTGAATGAGCTCAAGGAGACGAACGCTCGCATCCGTGAGGCGTACGATTTTCTGATCGGTCCCGTCCAGCGCCTCACGACTGCTACGAAGTTGAGTGGCCAGTGCATCGACGCCACCCGCCAGTACCTCCCGCGCTTCGTGACCCTGCGCAGCGATGGAATTGAAAGTCACCCCGAGTGCATCAATGCGTTCGCCGAGCGCTTCACCATCTTCGACCAGCGCGGCAATCTGTTCTTTCTGAAGCTGGCGTCTCTGCGATATCTCATGATCCAGTGCCGCCATTCGTTCGGCTAGGGCCGCGGCAATCTCGTCATGGGCTGCCGAGAGTTTTTCAGTCCGGCGAAGTGTTTCCACCTCGAAAATTCGATTGCGCTCAGAGATACGGGAATCGATACTTGCCGCTTCGTCGAACAGCGCCTTGAGCTTGGTGTTTGCAGCCTCGAGGGCATTCTCGTCGATTTCTTTGATCTCGGACACAGCGCTTTCCAGTCGAACCCGCATCGCCTCGATCTGGCTTCCCCAAGCGCCCATTGCGGCGTCCTCGCCCTCTCGAACTCTCTGAGCCACCTCTGTCGCTTCGTCACGTAGCGCTTGGATCCTTTCTCGCATGACAGTGAGGGCATGCTGCTCCTCGTCACTCGCCACGGCGTGAGCTTCGGCCAATTCGCTGCGTAATGCTATACTTCGCGCGCGCAGCGCCGAGAGAGCCTCGATTTCGTGGGTCTGCAAATCTGCTCGTATGGCTTCACTGCCTTCTGCCAGCGCAGCAAACCTTTGAGCCGTTACTGCCTCAAGTTCGTTAGCCTGGTCCAAGAAGGCAGCCAAAGCCTCATCCACGCGTTTGCGCAAAGAGCCCACTTGGCGCTCACTTGCCTGTCCGAACTGATTCAGCCTCTCGAAACCGTCAACGAGCGCTCCAAGTTGCTCTTGAGCAGCTCGGCCAGCACCACCAATCCGGTTGGATACATCTCGCGCGGAATTGGCGATTACGGGCAAATTGTTGCGCAGCTTTTCCATATTTTCGAGCGCCGCCGCGCTCGCACCGTGAATGGCCTCAACCTGTTCCCCGTTATTGCGAATGAGCCCTTGTAGATTATCGGCATGCTCGGAAATCCGTTCCGATGCACTGCGGCCTAAATACTCGAGGTCCCGAGATTGGTTGCCAAGAAATTCCCGAGCGAGACTGAGTTCGCGGTTGATAACAACGAGGCGGCTTTCCAGTAGCGCAGATTCTTCCGAAAGGCTTCGAGCGATCTTACCATAGCGCATGGCCTCGTGCGTGGAATTGCGCGTGGCGAGTATCAGCAGCGCGACTACGAGAAGTGTAGGAACCGACCACTCGACGATCCATGCAACCCATTGCCGTGCGGTTCCACCAACCTCGATGTCAGACCAGTTCGCCCAGCAATAGAAAATCGTCCAGACTGCGATCGCCAGTCCGGCAAGCAAGGGGCTGCTCCAGCTTCGATTCTTCTGCGTGAATTCATCCTCGACCCATTCATCGTCGGCTTCGCCTAAGTCGTGCTGAGGGTCGTCAAAAATTGGTTCCTCCAAGACCTCGGTCGTTTGCGGAACGTCTAAAGCGTTTTTTTCGCCTTCGACGACTGAAATGTGGGAGCGCTTTGCCATTCGGCACTTGTAGCATAAGCTTGGCCACCAGAAACCCTCATTAACCTCTGAGCTCGGCAGATTATCCCATGTTCTTACACATTTGGTCCCGTGAGACCGCATAGCCATCAATTGATCTGGGTTGGTATTTGCACTTGTGTGCTTGGGAGGTTAGCGGCCCGGGCCTCATTATTTTAATCGCGTCGCACCAGAAGGACGGACTATGCGCATAGCCTTGCTGTCAACGCTGGACAGGGAATCGCACCCCACTTCGCCAAGGCCTGCCTTTACGAAATTCGCAGGTGCGATGGTTGTCGAAAGGCAGCTCGATCTGGCTCTCCTGATGGGGTGTGAGAGAGTCATTTGTCTCGTGGAGGCTGTAGAGCGCGAGGTCATCGAGCTTCAACATCGCGCCCAATGTGCCGAGATGACGTTCCGCGCCATTCGGCAGCCCTCGCGTCTCGCAGGGATGGTAACAGCCGATGATGAATTACTTGTACTCGACGCTGGAATTTTACCTGACGATGAGGCAGTAAAGGCTGCTCTTACGAAGAGCGGTATTCTAGCTTTTCCCGCCGATATTGCTGTGCCGGTTGGCTACGAAAGAATAGATCTTGGGTTTGCCTGGGCGGGCGCAATGCTCATTTCCGGTCACCTAGTGGAAAAACTTTCCGATCTGCCGAGTGATATAAACCTCCCGAGCGCTCTCATGCGCATCGCCCTGCAAGCAGGCGGCCAAGTCATACCAGTGGATCGCAAGCTATTGACCGAGGGCAATTGGCATCTCAACGCCGACAGGCGAACCTTGGATTTACGCGAAAAGCAATGGATCGATTCACAGCGTAGACGGATAGCATTTCGCGCGCCTGGCCTTGCCGTCGCTGAACGGGCAGGTGCTCGCCTTACGCGGGATATTGTCGGCCGTTCGGCGGAACCGATACCCATAGTCTCTGCCGGTATCTGCATGCTCGGAGCAGCAGGCGCGGGGCTCATCGGTTTTCCCGCTCTTGGTATATTCCTGACCTCCGCTGCGGCATTGTTTGCTCACATGGGCGGAGTAGTAGAGCGGATCACTACCCGTGGACGCCCGCAGACGAAACCCAATCTGCTACGCGAGGTCGTGGATTACCTCATCGATCCTTTATTCGTAATATTGCTGGTTCTTGCAGCGCCCGAAGAACTTGGTCTGCTGCGCGGGTTCGTGCCTCTTATCTTGATTGGCCTTCTCCGGCTCGGCGAGCGACACGCGAGTGAGCCATGGCGAGCAACATACGCGGACCGCATACTGCTCGGGTTGATAATATCACCTGCGGCTTTTGTCGGCTATTCCACGGAGATTGCATCAGCTATTGCGTTGCTGGTCTTGGCGACACGCTTCTTCAGGCCTTTCCGTGACGAATAACGACGAATTAACCACTGTAAAGCTACGTGTAGGCGATGGACCGCGTTCCCATCATGGATAGGGCCGAACCGGCGTCTGACGACGATTTTCGCGTTGCATTGGCGCGGGGAGATTCAATGTTGGAGGGGATCGAACCGATCCTTGGTCATCTTCTCTCTGCTCCGGACCATTCGCTATTTAGTGACGAAATAGTCGCGCGCGTTCGTGGCATGCTCGCCGATCTGGCACGTCAGGTCCTTCGCAAACAGGCCGAGGCTACTGGCCAGAGGAGTTGCGAATCCTTTGCCGAGCGACATGGTGAGGCTCTGGCCGAGCATTTCCAAGCCTGCAAGGCGCTGCTCTCTCATTGCCATGCGCTCGCGGTCGAGTGGCAGTTGACGGACCGTTTGAAAGCAGAATGGGGCCTTGACCCGATACTCTCACCTCTCATGCAGCAACTCATAGCCGATCTTGACGAGACGGTATCTAGCATCGCGATGGCAGCACTTTCTGCACAGGCACGGTTTGCCCAAGGACAGCGCCGCATGGGACTTTTCCTGGGCGAGCTGCCTGGCGAGCTGGTTCATGATCTACTCTTCGCGTGGAGAGGCTATTGCGGCGAATATCGTAGTGATTCAATCGATAGAGCTGAAGCCAGAATGCGCCAGTCCTTCGATGAGAGCGCATCCCGCCTTGCGCTATTCGAGCGTCTTCTCGTCCGCGCAAACAGAAGGACTGCGCTATCTTTGGAAGATGCAGGAGCCGGATTATTCTTTACTGCACTGGCGAAATATTCGGGACAAACTCGGGAGATGGCCGTCCTTTCCAGCCATGCGCGTCAGACCGTCCGCTTTGCTTTAGGCCTGCGTTCTGCAGGAGTTGAGCCACGACATATCGACGATATCCTGTTGCGCTTGCATCCAGGGGCGGCACCCCTGGCCGATCTTGATAGGATCGATCAGGAAAAGGCCCGAGGGATGTTGCTCGATGCTGCTCATGTATTTGGACGACGGCCGTGACGAACGTTGGGACCCGCTACCTCGCGCGGGGAAGGACGGATGCGGCTGACCAGCTATTGGAGGTGGATGGACCGCTTGCAGTCTTGAATCGCGCTTGCGGTGGTGAAGTGGGGAGGACATTGGCGATACCGGAATTACTCGTCTTGGTCGGCAAGGCCCGCGAATACGGCTTTCGTCTGTCCCGTCAGTTCCGTGCGGTTGATGGAAAGCAAAGAATTTCAGCTTGGGTGGACATAGCTCCTTTGGAAGATGCGGGAGGGTGCGAAATTGCAGTCGCCAGCTGGCATGTTGATGACATAGCTCTTGAAAGAGAAATGGAGACATCGCTTCGCAGAACGGAAATTTACCGCCATCTGGCAGAATGCACCATGCGCCTCGACCCGTCACAGCGCGTGCACTCGATTGAGACGGATGCGCCTGATCTCGTGGAGTTTGCGAAAACAGTTGGCCAGGGTATCGGGCGCCCTTGGCCAGAGTTCGTAACGTTGCCCGCGGAAGTCCAGCAGCAGCCAGTCCATTGGCGATTGCTGGACGGATCTACTTGCCGCATTACAGGCTCGGATCGCGAGTGGACTGTATGTCTCGAACCTCTTGGTCAGCCTGAACCTGGGAGTGCGGGTTTCGTTTTACATCTCAGCGCGTCGCTCCCTCATGGGAGCGTCACTGACAGCAGGACGGCAACGCCCTCTCTAGGAAGAGATTTAACACCGGTTTTGCGGCAACCGATCAGTCGTATTATCGCCAATGCCGAGACGATCCGGACCCAGCTCGCCGGCCCATTGAAAGACGAGTACAGCGATTACGCAGCTGATATCGCCAGTGCGGGACAGCACCTGCTGGCGTTGATAGACGATTTGTCTGACTTGGAGGTGGTCGAGGCCGAGGATTTCGCAACCGCACCAGACCGCATAGATCTTGGCGATGTAGCACGTCGCGCCTGTGGGATATTGGGCGTGCGGGCAAAAGAGCGAGGAATTGTACTCGATCCCCCGGCCGATGGGGAAAGCCAGATGGCAACTGCCGAATTCCGGCGCGTCCTACAGGTGCTTCTCAATCTCATAGGGAACGCTATCCGATATGCTCCTGAGAAGAGTCGCATCTGGGTGCGCCTCGACTCGATTGGCCATCGCGCCACGATCACAGTCGCAGACCAAGGTCACGGCCTTGACGACAGGCAGCAGGAAAAAGTATTCGAAAAATTCGAACGGCTTGGGCGTGGTGATGATGGCGGATCGGGTCTCGGCCTCTACATCTCGCGCCGGATTGCGCGAGCTATGGGAGGAGACCTAACAGTTGAAAGCGCACCCGGGCAGGGTGCACGTTTCACGTTGTCGGTTCCAGTAGCCGGCGCTGACGAATAGCACGAGATAACTCAGTAACTCACCCTACCGTTCGGGAGCCGCGCCAAAACAGGAATGCACCCAGGAGAAAGGTCAAGCCGCCATAGATCGCCCAACTAGGCGCGGCGAGCATGAAACTGTCTCCTGGCCAATTGACGAGACCCAACCCCTGCAACACCCAAAGGCCTCCGGAAAGCATGAATGCCATTCCGAAGACCATGAGGGTGAAGCGAAGCATCAGCGCTGGCCGATAGGTACGTAATCGCGCTCAGTAGGTCCGGTATAAAGCTGGCGCGGACGACCGATGACCTGGCCGGGATCGGAGATCATCTCGTTCCACTGCGCAACCCAGCCCACGGTGCGGGCGAGGGCGAACAGCGCGGTGAACATAGTGGTCGGGAAGCCGATCGAATTTAGGATGATACCAGAATAGAAATCGACGTTCGGGAAGAGCTTCTTTTCCTTGAAGTAATCGTCGTTAAGAGCAAGCTCTTCAAGTCGAAGCGCCGTCTCGAATACCGGGTCGTTCACGTCCAGCGCGTCGAAAACTTCACGCAGTGTCTGCTGCATAACCGTAGCCCGCGGATCGTAATTCTTGTAAACGCGGTGACCAAAGCCCATCAGGCGGAACGGGTCGTTCTTATCCTTGGCGCGTTCGATATAATGCGGGATCCGATCAGGCGATCCGATTTCCTGCAGCATGTTCAGAGCCGCTTCGTTTGCGCCGCCATGAGCCGGGCCCCAAAGACAGGCGATACCGGCAGCTATGCAGGCAAATGGATTCGCGCCCGACGAGCCAGCTAGACGGACGGTCGAGGTTGACGCATTCTGCTCGTGGTCTGCATGTAAGATGAAGATTCGATCCATCGCACGTTCGATCGCCGGATGAATCTCGTACTCTTCGGCGGGGACTCCGAAGGTCATGCGCAGGAAATTACCGGTGTAGCTGAGGTTATTGTCCGGCTGCATGAATGGTTGGCCGATCGAATACTTGTAGGCCCAGGCGGCAATCGTCGGCATTTTGGCGATCAGGCGGTGGCTGCTGATCTTCCGATGTTCGGGATCGGAAATATCGGTACTGTCATGATAAAATGCTGAAAGCGCCCCGACCACGCCGCACATAATTGCCATGGGGTGCGCGTCCCGGCGGAAACCCTGGTAAAATTGACGCAGCTGATCGTGCAGCATCGTATGGCGGGTGATCGTGTAGTCGAAGTCGTCAAGTTCGTCCGACTTCGGCAATTCGCCATTAAGCAACAAATATGCGACTTCCATAAAGCTGGACTTTTCGGCCAGTTGACCGATCGGATAGCCACGGTGAAGGAGCACCCCCTCCTCGCCGTCGATATAGGTCAGCGCACTTTCACAGCTTGCGGTCGATTTGTAGCCGGGATCGTAAGTGAACTTGCCGGTCGTACCGTATAGCTTGCGGATATCGATAACGTCCGGCCCAACGCTTCCCTCCAAAACGGGAAATTCCTGGCCTTGTCCGCCGATATTGAGAGTTGCCTGCTTGTCGGCCACGCGTGTCTCCTTGGTTCGTATTATTCCTAGCCTGCGAGCGAGGCCTGCGCATCGATACGCGCCAGCGACTCTTCCTTGCCCAACAGGACCAGTACGTCGAAAATTCCGGGCGATGTTGTAGTGCCCGTCAGCGCCGCCCGCATGGGCTGCGCCAGCTTGCCAAGACCCAGATCGAGCTCCTCGGCATACGATTTCGTAGTGGCTTCGAGTGCCTCGATTGTCCAGCGATTTTCCTCGGCCAGACGGGCGGACAGGCTAGCTAGTCGCGCCCGACTTTCGTCATCGAGGAGGGCTGCTGCCTTGTCGGTCATTTCCAAAGGGCGTCGCTTGAAGAGAAATCCAGCACCTTCAGCTAGTTCCGAGACAGTCCTAGCACGTGTTTTAAGGACAGGCATGGCCTTGGTGAGCAATTCGACATCGGCTGCGTTGCCGAGTTTTTCGGCCACCAATGATGCAAGCCGTGCGTCATCGGCCTCGCGGATATAATGGCCGTTGAGGTTCTGCAGTTTCTTTATGTCAAAACGGGAGGGGCTTTTGCCAACACCATCCAAGTCGAAAAGTTCGATAGCTTCTTGGCGTGTGATTTCTTCCCGATCACCATGGCCCCAGCCAAGACGTAGGAGGTAGTTGAAGAGTGCTTCGGGCAGCACTCCTTCTTCGTCGCGATAGGCTTCGACACCCACTGCGCCGTGACGTTTCGATAGCTTTGCTCCATCCGCACCGTGGATCAGCGGAACATGGGCATAGACCGGATCGGGCCAATCGCCTTCGATCTCGTTCATCGCGCGGATGATCGGCAATTGGCGGAAGGCATTGTTTAGATGATCGTCGCCCCGAATGATGTGGGTCACCCCCATATCATGATCGTCAACCACGACCGCGAGCATGTAGGTCGGCGTGCCGTCCGCACGCAGCAAAACATAGTCATCGATTTCGGAATTATTGACCGTGACTTTGCCCTGGACCTCGTCATGAATGACCGTTTCACCTTCGGTGGGTACTCTAAGCCGGATCACGTAAGGTGTGTGTTCCGGAGCATCGCTATCGTCGCGGTCGCGCCAGCGGCGATCATAACGCATGGGCTGCTTGTTAGCTCGCTGCCGAGCCCGCATTTCCTCCAGTTCCTCCTGCGACGCGTAACACTTATAGGCGTGCCCTGCTTGAAGCAATTGCCTAGCCACCTCGGCATGGCGCTCCGCACGGTCAGACTGGAAAAGAGGCGGATCGTCGTAATCGAGGCCTAGCCAATCCAGGCCCTCAATGATCTTGTCGATCGCTTCCTGGGTACTGCGTTTGCGGTCGGTGTCCTCGATCCGCAGCAATGCCCTGCCGCCGTGATGACGTGCATACAGCCAGTTGAACAGGGCCGTACGGGCACCGCCTATGTGAAGGAAGCCGGTGGGCGAGGGGGCGAACCGCGTTACGACCTGTCTGCCGGTTTCGCTTGCCATTCCTTCATATTTCCTTTCAGGTATTTCCACGGCGACGCAGGGCGCGCCGCTAGTTCCGCTCGGCGTTACAGATTTGACCGCCGATGCTGCATTGCAGCGCCCTTGGCGCATGCGTGACATATTGTCCAGATTCGCAGGACATTTGGATGACTTCCTCGTAGGACTCGGGCTTGACCGTAAGCCTTGCTGGCGGTCGCATTCGCTGCTGGTATGAGGAGTTGGTTTCTCTTGTCGCAACCGTGGTAGTGGATTGCGGCTACTTCCCTAACGTTCCTGTTTTCTCTTGCCTCGCAAGCCCAGTGGAAAAGCGATGATCGACACGCCAATCTGAGGCTGGCAGCAACCGCGCTGTGCGCGGCCTTCGCAGGGGGTGTCGCATTAATATGGGCTCGCTCCGAGATGGTCGGGACAGAGCCGATTGTCCGACCCTCGCTCATCGAGCTTGGTGCACGAATTCTCGAGCATGACGAGTGACCGTCCGAAGACCGGGCGAGGCTCGCATTGGCAACCCGGAATCCCGCGAACCGTGCGGTCGATCAAGGTTCACGTCAATGTGCCAATAAAGAAAGACACGCGGCGGAAGAGGTGGACGAATTCGCCTTCGCGCCCGCCTGATGCCACCTTCCGCGCCTCAGTCCCCCGGCGCCCACGTTTTCACAAGAATCGCTTGGTTCGATGGCTATGCTGCCACCGGATCGCTGGTCGGCGGGGTCGAGATAATGGAGGCATCATGAGAAGAGGACGGTGCAATTGCGCTATTACAGCGGCGAGGGTCATCGCATGTGCTAGAGCGCCTGGATGGATTTCGGGTAAGCATAGCAGCCGCGTTCGCCAGTGGCGATCGCGGAGCCATCAGCGACGCCGACGAGGTGACTATGCGCGATGCTGGGCTAACGCATTTGCTGTCTGGGGCCATCCTAACCTTGCGGGTACGGATGCGACCAGTGGCAGCTTGTGTCGCCGCGGCTGCGGGTATCGGATATACTTTTCTCACTGGGGCGCAGGTTCCTGCCGTCAGAAGCTGCGTAGTCGCGGTGCTGGCCCTCGACGCTCTGGAGCTCGGACGCGAGCCGCTGTCGATGAGAATGGTGGCGGACGCGGCGGGAGTGGTCTTCATCCTGTGGCTGTAATCGCTGGTCGGACCGAGCTTCCAGCTGAGTTTGTCGGCCGGGATCGCGATCGTAGCTCTGCACGATGTCGAGCCAGTGCGCAATATCCTCTCGCCGAGGGAGGCGCTGCAGTGCCGATTTCTGCAGTATTCCGATCCGGAGGTCGGAGCGAACCTGACACTTACAGGAAGCGCGCAGCATGAGCACATGGATGAACGTGCTTTGGCTGCCGCTTGCGAAAGGTCGGACAACGTGATTGCAGAGCCTTGGTTGCCGTTGAGCTGCCGGCCCCCATGGCTCAAAGCTAACAGAAGTTATCTCGTGAAAAATGGCGGCCCGACGATCTACCTTGACGATGCGTGGATAGAGAGGGTCGGTGCACATCAAGGCGACGTTGGCTGGTGGAAGGCTCCCCCAACCTAGATTAGAAGGACGCCCCCCCGAAGCTGGACGCCCATCCTGTGCTAGACAATCGCGCTCAATGATAGCGTCGCAGCAGACCCGCCAGTTTGCCTTGAACCTGCACTCTGCCGGCTTCGTAGACCTGAGGCTCGTAAGCGCCATTTGCCGGATCAAGTCTGACCATCGCGCCTTCCTTGCGCAGATATTTCAGGGTCGCTTCCTCGTTATCGACCAGAGCTACAACGATTTCCCCGTCACGTGCGATTTCGGTGCGTTTGACTAGAGCAAAATCGCCATCAAAGATGCCGGCTTCGATCATGGAATCGCCACTGACTTCGAGCGCGTAGTGATCGCCCGGCCCAAGTAGCGCGGCGGGAACCGGCATGGAAGACTGACCCTCGATCGCCTCGATCGGTGCGCCGGCGGCGATACGGCCATGAAGTGGAACATCGATGATGTCGTTCGCGGGCTCCGCCGCAACAGGTTTCGCCGTATGGGCCGCAATAACGGAGTCGTTTGCGAAAGCAGAAGTAGCCGATGGCCGAGAAGCGCCCATTACCGAATTTTCCGGCAGTTTGATTACCTCGAGCGCACGGGCGCGATTGGGCAGGCGCCGAATAAAACCGCGCTCTTCCAAGGCCGAGATCAAGCGGTGAACGCCGGATTTGCTTTTCAGGTCGAGCGCCTCCTTCATCTCCTCGAAAGACGGCGAAATGCCAGTATCTTCGAGCTTCTGCTGAATGAAGCGGATCAATTCGTGCTGCTTGGCCGTCAGCATCGGGTAACTCCCTTGTTCCAGTTCACAATTTGTGAACGAATGTGGAACAATTAGGCAACCAATCTCAGCAAGTCAAGCTTTCCGGGGCTATCGGAGCGCATGCTCGAAGAACATGCGTTCTCGTTTCAGTCCATAGCCCGCCAAGCGCCGGACTTGCCGCCAGTCTTCTCAAGAAGACGGATTCCCTCGATAACCATGGCGTGGTCTAGAGCTTTGCCCATGTCGTAAAGCGCGAGAAGCGTGACGCTGACAGCGGTCATCGCTTCCATTTCAACTCCCGTCTTGCCGGTCAGACCAGCCACCGCCGTCACCCGGATAGCATTTACTTCAGGTGTGAAGTCGATGGTAATGCTTTCAAGCCCCAAGGGATGGCAGAGGGGAATAAGTACCCCTGTACGTTTGGCTGCCATGATCCCCGCAATTCGTGCGGTCGCCAAGGCATCACCTTTTGCCCCGGCGCCCGACATAATCGCATCCAGAGCTTCCGGTTTCATGCGAATTCTGCCTTCGGCGGCGGCGCTTCGCACAGTCTCTGATTTTCCGCCGACATCGACCATGCGAGCCGCTCCGCTCTCGTCGAGATGATTCAGTCCACTCATGTTGCGGCCGTGAAGCGTTGAACGGTGACGCACATGGACAACAGTTCTGACGGGAAAAATCGATCCATTGTCAGCTCAGTCGTCCGGGCAGATGAGGTGGGGAGCGGGTGAGACATTTTTGGCTTCATGTCATTTTCTGGCCTGGTAGGACAGCCTCTCCTTGCAATAGGGCTCGTGTAGCAGCCTCGACGTCGTCCTGCCGCATCAGGCTTTCGCCGACCAGGAAGCAGCGCACGCCGGCTTCGGCCAGGCGAAGGCAATCGGCATGGCTCTCGATGCCGCTTTCGCCGACCAGCAGCGCGCCCTCGGGCGCCAGCGG
>CAYPGL010000001.1:18239-27610 GCA_964410035.1 uncultured Qipengyuania sp.
TGTCGATCCCACTTTCGGCAACAAGAAGCGCATCTGCAGGTGCACGTGAGGAAAGTTCTACCGTGGTCCGAAGATCAGTCTCGAAGGTCTTGAGATTACGATTGTTTACTCCAAGAAGTCGTGACTTCAATGCAGCTGCGCGTTCCATTTCATTGGCGTCATGGACCTCGACAAGAACGTCCATGCCCCGATCAATCGCAGCCTCCTCGATCTCGATCATCTGAGCATCTTCGAGTGCTGCGACGATAATCAGGATAGCGTCGGCGCCGATCGCCCGTGCCTCTGCCACTTGCCAAGGATCGACCATAAAGTCCTTACGCAAGACCGGCAGTGAGCATGCTTCGCGAGCAGCGACCAAATAATCCTCGTGCCCTTGGAAGTAGGGCGCGTCCGTCAGAACTGAAAGGCAGGCGGCACCGCCAGCCTCGTAAGCTCGCGCATGATCGGCAGGTTGAAAATCGGCGCGTATAAGGCCCTTCGACGGACTTGCTTTCTTGATCTCGGCAATCAATCCAAAGCCGCTTTTTTGAGCCGCCTCCAGCGATCGGAGGAAACCGCGTGGCGCCCCCCGTTCCCCCGCAAGGGCGTCGAGATCGGCAAGACTGCGCTTTCCCTTTCGAACCGCCACTTCCTTGTGCTTTGTTGCACAGATTTCTGCCAACTTATTCATTGTGCGAGTGCGATCCAGTCAGCCATCAGCTGTTTGGCCCGACCGGAATCGATGGCCTCACCAGCCATTTCCGCACCTTCCGTCCAATCCGCGGTCTTCCCCGCAACGATCAGTGTTGCCGCAGCGTTGAACAGAACGGCATCGCGGTATGGCCCCGGTGAACCTAAAAGCAATGCCTTGAGCGCCTTGGCATTATGCGAAGGGTCGCCTCCACGGATCGCTTCCACCGGGGCATGCGGGAGGTTCGCCTGGACCGCGACCACCCGGCGCATTTCGAAATCATGACCTTTCACATCCGCTAATTCGTTGCCACCCGCGATGCTGAGTTCATCGAGGCCCTCGTCACCTGACGCGATGAAAGTGCGCTCGGTACCGAGTTTGGCCTTGGCTGCGGCATAGATCGGGACATAGGCTGGACGGGCAATACCAATCAGCTGGCGCTTCACATTTGCCGGGTTTGAAAGGGGGCCCATCAGGTTGAAGATCGTGCGAACGCCCAGTTTCTGGCGAATTGGCTGGATGCGGCCCATTGCCGGGTGATGGTTCTTGGCGAAAAGGAAGCAAATACCTATTTCATTCAAAGTCTTTTCGGCGGTTTTTCCTGCGGCCTCCATATCCAGACCGAGCGCCTCCAGCGTATCAGCGGCGCCTGACATCGAACTGGCGGCACGGTTGCCGTGCTTCGCTACCGGAACGCCGCAAGCTGCGACCAGAAGGCTCACCGCAGTCGAGACGTTAAGCGTGTGATGCCCATCGCCGCCGGTCCCGCAACAGTCGACCGTGCCTTCTGGCGCACCAATCGGAATAAGACGTTCGCGCAGAGCGCGGGCGGCACCGGCGATCTCTTCGGATGTCTCGCTCCGCGCAGACATCTCCGCTAGGAAACTGCCAATTGAGGCGTCGTCAATCTCCCCGTCGAGGATCCATCCGAACACTTCGTGCGCTTCGGCTTCGTTCAGATGCGATGCTGCTGAGGGGAGGCTCTTCATGCGGGGACCTTAGCGGCGATCCCGCACAGGGCGAGGAAGTTGGCGAGCAGTGCGTGGCCATGCTCGGTTGCTATGCTTTCGGGATGAAATTGGACGCCATGGATGGGCACCGCCCGGTGGCGGAAACCCATTATGCTGGAGCCGTCGAGTCCGGGTGTCTCGCTCGTGGCGTTGACCACGAGGCAGTCAGGAGTCTCCTCGACCACCAAGGAGTGATAGCGGGTTGCAATGTAGGGTGAAGGTAGCCCCGCGAATACTCCGGAGCCATCATGCGTTAGCGCGCTGGTTTTCCCGTGCATGAGGCCCCCGCGAACAACAGCGGCACCGAAATGCTGCCCGATTGCCTGATGACCCAGACACACACCGAGCAATGGCTTATGAGACTCGGCGCAAGCGGCAACGAGATCGAGGCTGACGCCAGCTTCGTTCGGTGTGCAGGGACCGGGCGATATAAGGTATCCCGCCGCGTCGCGCTGGAGTGCTTCGGCGGCCGTAACCGCATCGTTGCGCACCACCTCCACTTCTGCACCAAGTTCCATCAGATAATGGACGAGGTTGAAGGTAAAGCTGTCGTAATTGTCGATGACAAGGATAGAGCGGTTGGCGGTCATTGCGGCGCGTGAATGCGGGCAGTTTGCATTCCTTTCAAGCAAGGAATGCTGCCTGCCGTCTCATCCTTCCTTGCCGGCGAACTTGTCGGTCGCGCGAACGAGGCCATCTATGATGCCCGGTTCGCCAGCAGAATGACCGGCATCCTGGACGATCCAGAGCTCTGCTTCAGGCCAAGCCTTTTTCAATTCCCAGGCTGAAGTTGGCGGGGTGCAGATATCGTGGCGTCCCTGCACGATGATGCCCGGGATGGTCTTGATCCTGCCAACATTCTTGAGGAGTTGCGCTTCTTCGAGAAAGAAATCCTTCAGGAAAAACTTCGCACAAATGCGCGCGAAGGGCACAGCCTTGGCCGGGTCGGCGAAGCTTCCGAGTAGTTCCTCGTTCGGCAGAAGCGTCGCCACATTTCCTTCCCATAGAGACCATTCACGAGCCGCATCAAGACGGGTCTGCTCGTCGTCACTGGTCAGGCGATCGTAATAGGCCTGGACGAGGTTGCCGCGGTCTTCCTCCGGAATTAGACCAGCGAAATCGTCCCACTGTTCGGCCATGATTTCACTGGCGCCATAGGAGTAAAGCCAGTCCTTTTCTTTCTGGCGACCTAGGAAAACGCCACGCAGCACGATCTCGCTGACCCTGTCAGGATGGCTCTGGGCGTAGGCAAGGGCGAGTGTCGCACCCCAGCTGCCGCCGAATGCCTGCCACTTCTTATGACCGCACATCTTTCTCAGGCGCTCGACGTCCTGCACAATGCGCCAGGTATCGTTGTTCTCTATCTCGGCAAAGGGAAGCGACTTGCCGCAACCGCGCTGGTCGAACAGCAGAACGTCGTAGAGCTCCGGGTCCCACTGTCGCCGATGGTCGGGAGACATGCCGCCCCCTGGCCCACCATGGAGAAACACGGCGGGCTTGCCGCCAGGCGTGCCGACACGCTCGTAATAGAGTGAGTGTCCTTCTCCGACATCCAGCATGCCGGTTTCGTAGGGCTGGATCTTCGGATAGAGTGTGCGACCGTATTCAATCATCGTTCTTTTCCTTCCTCTGGACCACAACGATCGGGCCGATCGGCGCACCAGTATCGAGGCGATCGGTGGCAGGGTTCCAAAGGGCGGAGACATTGCCGTCGAGATAAAGCGCGTTCTTCACGGACAGTTCGTCGCGATAGAAGCGCGCCAGTTTGCCGAAACTAATTGCGGCATTCGAGATAACGAAATGCGCGCGTCCTTTCTCGTCGACACCGACCGCATTGCGCACGAACCGCGAGTCACCGTCGCGGGATATTTGCGGATGCAGTTTTCCATCGATGACCAGCATCGGCCCGGACTGAGTCCCGAATTCGGGCCGTTCACGAACATTTGCAAGGAAGTCTTCGGTAGAACGCACTTCCCATGCATCACCACTTCCGAAAAACACTCCGTTTGGCTTCGTATGGAAATTGCCTTCGCCATCGGCGGTATTGAGCGGCTGGAGCCGCTCACCATCTTCGACGAAATAGCCAATCGGCTTGCCTACGTCGTCGAACATGCCCGCATTCATGGCGAATGCGATCGCGTCGGCTGCATGATCGCCGGAGTAGGCGGTCAGGCTGCGATAGAGATTTTCTCCGGAAGGCCCTAAATCCATCGAGATTCGGTGTCGTGCAGGTGTGGCAAGGCAGTGAGTTAGAGGTGTGTCCTCGAAAATAATAGAGCGACAGGCACTCTCAACCTGGGTTGTGCCCATGGCCGTTTCGCTTGGACTCGGCCGGGAACTAGGCGCTCCGGCCTGCCCGTCAATTCTCGTGCGAGTGACAGGTTCTCCCTCTGGGGCGGGCTCGCATGCACCAAGCAGGAGCAGAGGAAGCGAGAGGATTGCGTACTTCATTGTCCGTAACCGGGTTCCTGTGCAAGGCGCACAGCCTCGTGTGCTGCGGCGAATAGGGCGCCTGCCTTGGCTTCGCATTCGCGTTGCTCATATACAGGATCGCTGTCGGCGACGATCCCAGCGCCTGCTTGCACGTGCATCGTGCCGTCCTTAACCACTGCAGTCCGCAAAACGATGCAACTGTCGAGGGAGCCATCGGGAGCGAAATAGCCCACACCGCCAGCATATGGGCCTCGAGCGGCGGGTTCCAGTTCGGCAATGACTTCGCAGGCACGAATTTTCGGAGCGCCGCTGACCGTACCCGCCGGGAACCCCGCAAACAATGCATCAAGTGCATCATTCGACCGATCGAGGTCACCCACGACGTTGCTGACTATGTGCATTACATGGCTATAACGTTCCACCGTGAAGCTTTCAGTCACGGTAACGCTACCGCTTCGCGCCACCCGTCCGACATCGTTGCGGCCCAAGTCGAGCAGCATCAGGTGCTCGGCGCGCTCTTTGGGGTCGGTCAACAGGGAATTTTCGGCTGCACGGTCCTCGATTTCATCCACGCCGCGCGGTCGGGTGCCCGCAATAGGCCGCACGTTGACCTCGCCGTCACGGACACGGACAAGGATTTCGGGGCTGGAGCCGACCACCGCGAAGCCGGGGAGGTCTAGGAAATAAAGAAAGGGTGACGGATTTATGCGCCGAAGCGAACGGTAGAGGGCAATGGGAGGCAGTTCGAACGGCGCGGTGAAACGCTGGGAAAGAACGACCTGGAAGATGTCGCCTGCCCTAATGTACTCCTTAGCGCGCTGGACCATCTCGCCATAATCTTTTGGATCCATTGTGGGTTCGGCGACCGGCGCGGGATGGTTGGCACAATTTGCAGTTTCATGCCCCAAAGCACCATCGAGACGGGCCAGGGCAGCGTCGATATTTTCGGATGCCTTTTCCAGTTGCGCGTCAGCACTACCGCCTTTGGGCCAGAGCGGGGCGATGCAGTATAGGTCGTCCTTGAGGCTATCGAAGACGAGCAAAATGGTTGGCCGTACGAAGAGCATGTCAGGCAAGTCGAGTGGCCGTTTCTTGGGTTCGGGAAGCTTCTCTACCAAACCAATCGTTTCGTACCCGAAATAACCCACGAGGCATGCAAGCGCAGATGGGAGGTCGGCTGGAACATCGATCCTGCATTCGGCCAGCAGAGCCCGTAGTTCCTGCAAAGTCCCACTATCGCATACTTCGAATGCATCGGCATCGGTCTCCCAGTACCGATTGATTTCGGCTCTGTCCGCGAATGAGCGGAAGACGAGATCGGGCTGGAGGCCGAGTAGGCTATACCGCCCGCGCACTTCGCCCCCTTCGACTGATTCAAGCAGAAAATCGCCTCGGTTCTCGCGCATCAGGCGCAGCGCGGCACCGACTGGGGTGACGGTATCCGCGACAACCCTGCGCCAGACGAGCGCGGGGCGTCCGTCTCTCAGCGCCTTCAATGCCTTGGCACGGCCTTCCATGGGGCGCGTCAATCGCGGTCTCAGTTGGTTGTGCCGAGGAGCTGGCTACGAACAGCTTCGATGGCATCGACGTTTCGCTCGACGCCCAGCTCGGCACGCATGGCGGCCAGCATCTGTTCGGCATATTCATTGCCCCACGACTGGCCTACCTGCGCCTTTGCTTGGGAGATGATGGGATCGTTTTCTTCCAGTTCCTCCAGAACGATGTCTTCAAGATCCACGACGAACCAGCCCTGGTCCCCATTCCCTTCAAGTTTCTTGACCGTGCCCTCGGCCATGCCGAAAAGGAGAGCGATCGGAGCCGGGACCCGCGTACCGCCAAGCCGTGCGAGCTCCTCGCGGCTGTAATTGACCTGCTGCGGGGCACGGATCGTGGCCTCTTCTGCAGCAACTGCGTTGGTGAGGCTTTCACCGCTTTCGACCCGCTTCAGGATGCGGTTGGCTGCGGCCTCTGCGGCCTCATCGCCACGAACCTGACGCCACTCGGCGATGACTTCGTCGCGAATTTCGGTGAGAGGCGCCACTGCGGACGGGGCAATATCCGCTGCTTCATAAATCAGGAAAGTCTGCTGGTCTGGCAGTGCTCCGATTTCGGGCTTGCCTTCCTCGATCTGGAAGGCGAAGTCGAGAACCGTTGCGAGAACTTCCGGTCCCTGACCGGCAGAGTCGTAAACTTGGCCCGACGCGGTAATCGCCGGACTCGTCTGAAGTTCGAGATCCAGTTCTTCTGCAACCGATTCAAGTGATGCGCCATCGGCAAGCCGGTCTTCGATCTCGACGGCAAGCTCCGCAATACCGCGTTGCCGCTTGGTCTCGCTCAACGTCCTCGCGATGTCGTCCCGGACCTGCGCGAGACTTTGCGCAGTCTGCGTATCTACCGAGGTGACTCGGGCTATGTGCCACCCGAGCGAGCTGCGCGCGGGGGCGGTCACCTGGCCTTCGCCAGCGGAGAAATAGGCATCGGCAACCGCGTCGGAAGCGGCTGAGGTTATGTCCGAACGCTCCTGATCATCGAGTTTCGTAGTCCGCAAGCCGGCACTCGCGGCAGCCTGGGCAAAGCTTTCCCCGCCACGCACGCGCTCCGCGATGGCGTTCGCACCTTCGCGCGTCGGCACGATCAACTGTGTGAAGCTGCGCGCCTCGCGGGCTGCATATTTTTCTGCATTCTCGCGATAATACGCAGCGATTTCGGTATCGCTGGGCTGGGTGCTGTTACCCAGCGCGCCGCTATCGAATGTAGTGTAGCGGAAGGTGCGGCGTTCGGGCCGGACGAAGCGGGAGCGGTACTCGCTATAAAAGGTGTTTAATTGCTTGGTCGTCGGTTCTGCCTGTGGTGCAAACAGACTTGCCGGGATGGTAGCTACTGTGCCGCTGCGCCGTTCCTTGAAGCTGCGCGCATATGTACGAGCAATGGAATCGGGTATCTGTGTGCCGTAGATCGCCGGGAAGATCGACTGCTGGAAATAGAGCGAGGTACGAATTTGTTGGCGAATCTGGCTGTCCGTCAGGCTGTTGGTGCGCAGGAATGCGTTATACGCATCGGTATCGAAATCGCCGCTCGGCCCACGGGCAGCGGGTATCTGGCGGATCTCGCTGTTTACGAGGTTGGTCCCCGCGCGCAAGCCGTTGGCTTCACCCCAGGCGATTAGGGCGTAGCGGTTGATCAGATCGTCCAGTATCCGGTCAAGGCCCCCATCGGCGAGCAAAGTCTGCATCGTCGCCTCGGGATTTTCCTGCCGCGCTTGCGCGAGAGCGTCATTCGCTGCTTGGGTCAGCTCGGCGGTCCCAATTCTCTCGTCACCGACAACGGCGACCCTGTCACCACCGGCAACACCGCCGAATGCGCCGGTGTTGGAAACGTCCATGCTAGCGAAAGCGAATCCGATCAGCCCAAGGAATGCGAGGGCGATGGCCAGACCGATCTTCGTCTTGAAGAAATTCCGGAAAAAAGTGAGCATGGCTTGCGAGCGGGCCTTTTCTTGTGCTTTGGGCGTGCCACTTCCGTACGGGAGGCGACCGATCACCGGTTGAGCAGCGCGCTTTATCCGCCATGCGACCTCGCCGCAACAGGTCCTGTCCGGTTTTGACCTATAAACAAACCACGTCTAGCGGAGCTGCTTTCACGGCCTATATAGCGCCCGCCTGATCAAGAATCGCGAATGGAACACCAAAAATGGCCGAACGGCCCTACATAGTTGGCAACTGGAAGATGAACGGTACGAGGGCGATGCTTTCCGAAGCGCGCGCCATCGACCGCGCTGCGCAGCGGTACATGAAAGCGGAAGTAGCCGTTGCGCCGCCCTATACGCTGATCCACGCCGTCCACCGCGAGGCAGAGCAGATCGGTGTGGGTGCGCAGGACTGCTTTCCTGGCGATGACGGCGCGCACACAGGCGACATTTCGGCCGCGATGATCGCCGATGCCGGCGCGAAATTCGTGATCTTGGGTCATAGTGAACGGCGAGCGGATCACCGTGAAACCGCCGACCAGATCAATGCCAAGATCCAGAGTGCACTCGACGCGGGGCTGAGGATCATCCTGTGCTGCGGCGAAACCCTGCCAACCCGCGAGAAGGGTGAAGCGGAAAAATTCGTTCTCGATCAGCTTCGTGTCAGCCTGCCGCAGATCGAAGATGCTGCAGAACGATTGACGGTGGCCTATGAACCGGTCTGGGCAATCGGCACCGGCAAGACGGCGACGCCGGCCGATATCGAGGCCATGCATAAGGCCATTCGCGGCCTTCTGGACGAAACTTACGGGGACGAACACTCCGCCGAGGTCCGGATTTTGTACGGCGGTTCGGTGAAACCGGAAAATGCCCGCGAAATCCTTTCGCTTTCGGAAGTGGGTGGTGCGTTGGTCGGCGGCGCAAGTCTTTCTGCCGAGAGTTTCCTGGGCATAGTGGTCGCCGCTTCCGAAACGGAAGAGGCCTGAGTTTAAGAGCGCGACCTTGCTGTATGTCCGCGCCGCGACTAGATGCCGGCGCTGAACTCCTATCGATAGAGTAGTCTACCCATGTTCCTTTTCCTTACTGTCGTCCAAGCGATCATCGGAGCAGCCCTGATCGGTGTTATTCTCATGCAGCGTAGCGAGGGCGGCGGTCTCGGCATCGGGGGCAGCCCCAGCGGGATGCTGAGTGCACGCGGGGCAGCCGACTTCCTGACCCGTTCGACCAAATGGCTGGCAATAGTTTTCGTAGCTCTTTCGATCGCATTGGCTGCGCTAGCAGTCGAAGGTGCCGGGTCCGATACCATCGAATCGACACTCGACCGTTCGGTGACGCCTGCGGAAACCGATCCGCTGGGTGGTCCTGCTACTGCTCCGCCCCCGGCACCGGCAGATGCTCCCGCGACGAGCGACGACCCGCTCGCCGAGTAGACGCCGCTGAACGCAATTCGCATGCGCTCTGTGGATGGCGCGCTTGATTGCGCGCCTTTTCGCTTGCGCCGACTCAACCCGCACGCTTAAGGCCCGACTCCCATGGCGCGGTATATTTTCATCACCGGCGGCGTGGTCTCCTCGCTCGGTAAAGGTCTCATGGCGGCTTCGCTGGCTGCGCTGCTGCAGGCGCGCGGCTACAAGGTCCGCATCCGCAAGTTCGATCCATATCTGAACGTCGATCCGGGCACGATGAGTCCGTATCAGCACGGCGAAGTCTTTGTGACTGACGACGGCGCAGAGACCGATCTGGATCTGGGGCATTACGAACGCTTTACCGGCGTCTCCGCCCATCAGGGCGA
>CAYPGL010000002.1:0-27416 GCA_964410035.1 uncultured Qipengyuania sp.
ACGTTCCCCGCCGCGCGCGGCCATGCCTTCGACCACGATCTGCTGCACACCATGTGGACGGCCATGGCCATCGACCCAGAGACTGTCCTCCAGCACGCAGTGCGCTTCGCCGCTAGTGCCCCCGAGCCGAAATTGCCAGTAGCTTGCGTCGGGAAGCGCCAGATGCACGCCCATCGCGTCTTCCGTCAGTTTTGCGTCGATCCCGCGGCCCAGATGGAAGCGGATTGCAAAGGCGATCTTGCCGCGCTTGCCCTTGCGTCCCGAAGGCTCGAGCACATCGTCGCCGCGCAGTTCGCTGCCGTCGTCGGAGAGGATGAGGATGCGGCGATGGAGCAGGCCGTGACGCGCGACATATCCGTTATGCGACGCCTCGAGCTTGACCGCCTTGCGCCCGTTCTGCTCGATGGTCTCGCGAGTGAAGTCGACTTCCTCGACCCCCTTGCCGATCTGCCCATGGAGCAGGACGGCAGTGGAATTCGCTTCGTCGAGCACCAGGGTCGAATGGGCCGAGGTTCCGCGAAGACCCTGTTCGATCCGCGCCGGGACGAGCGCGCCCGCCAACTCAGCACCGCCACAATTGACGATGATCCGCTGCGTCCTGTGAGAGAGCTCGAACGCCAGTGTAGAAGCGCAGCCATAACGTGCGTGGCGCGGCTTGGGTGGCGGCGCTGCATCCATGACTAATAGTCCGTCGCGCGATCGCACCCGCTGATACCCCCAGTGGCGAGCATCCATCATCGGCCGGGTGCGCACTTCGCTCGCGGTTACGAGGGCATCAAGAGCAGATTCGCTCATCGCGGCGCTGCCCTGCCAGCTCCCGAGGCCCTTGTCGCCCATGCGCAAGGAGAGGAGTGCGGGCACAAGCACGCTCAGAAGAGCAGCAAACGCTGCGGGCGGAGCCTGCTTGACCGCCGCGTAGCAGGCGCGAAGGTCAATCAGCAGGCCAATGACTTGAGCCTGCGCCGAGGGGCTGCGGGAAAGCACCCCGCCATCGTCGCTGACGAGTTCGCCGAGCGTCCGCAAGAGGCCCACTTCTGCATGCAGACGGCGCGGTTTGCCGTCGGGCAGCAGCAGTCCGGCCGCGACGAGGCCCGTCCAACCCGTCGCCTTCGCCAAACCATCCTCCCCGTTCGGTACATGCCGGTCGAGCCAGCGCGCCGTCACCTCGATCGCTTCGAGAAGAGGGGTCTTGAGCTTCTCGCCCTCACCCGAAAGCAGGACCGGCGTATGAACCAGCCAATTGAGCAGCCGCAAACCGGCAAATTCTACCCCCCATGCGGGACCCTTTCGGGGCTCGGGATTCGCCTTCAGCCACTCGCGAAAGATTCGGCCCGACGTATCGGCGCATTGTCCGCGTGGCGCACAGGAAGACAGGTCGCGCATCCAGGTGAAACCATGAATAGCGCGCGCGAAGGGCGCGGTCAGCTTGGAGGACGAGGCGAAATCGAGCCTGGCGATCGGCGTCTTGTGCCCCGCGACCTGGATATGCCCGGCACGCAGGGACATTCCGGAGGCGCGATCCCCGGCGAGAGGGGTTTCGACCATCGCGAGGACCCGAGGGCGGGCGGGCTTGCGCAGCGGCGCACAAAGGATCGAGCCAGGGACGCCAAGCTTGTAGGCCCAGCGCATCGCCATCTCGACTGGTCCCGCATGAGGCAGCGCAAAATCGGCGGGCACGAGAGCGCGGCTGGGCTCCAGAGGTTCTGCATCGACTAATGCTTCAGATGGCGGGGGAAAGCTGTAGGCGCGTTTGGGCTCGGCATGCTGGCGGGCCTCCACGTCCGGCTCGCGATCTTTCGCTTTTACTTGCGGTTCGGGCTCGTCGAACAGCGGCAAGGCCGCCTGCATATCGTCCGCCGCGTCTTCGCGCGCGGCGTTCAGAAGATCGGCATGCCCTTCGCTCATTCCTGACCCTTCAGCGCGGCGATGTTCGAGGCGTATTTTTCCGGTCCGCCGCGGAATGTGGCAGAGCCGGCCACCAGCACATCTGCTCCGGCCTCGATGCAAAGCGGGGCGGTCGTCGGATCGACACCGCCATCGACTTCGAGCCGAATGTCCTTCCCCGTTTTTTCGATCATTTTGCGGATCGCTTCGATCTTGCGCAGTTGCGACTGGATGAAGCTTTGTCCGCCGAAACCTGGGTTGACGCTCATCACCAGCACGAGGTCGACTTCCTCGATCAAGTAATCGAGCATCTTCGCAGGAGTGCCCGGGTTAAGCACCACACCCGCCTTTTTGCCGAGGTTCTTGATCGCCTGAAGCGTACGGTGGATGTGTGGACCGGCTTCAGGATGGACCGTGATGATGTCGGCACCCGCCTCAGCGAAAGCCTCCAGGTAAGTGTCCACCGGCGATATCATCAGATGCACGTCGAAAGGCTTGGTCGTATGCGAGCGAAGCGCCTTCACAACCGCGGGTCCGATCGTGATATTTGGAACGTAGTGCCCGTCCATCACGTCGATATGAATCCAGTCGGCCCCAGCTTCGTCGACCGCGCGAACTTCCTCGCCCAGCCGAGCGAAATCGGCGGAGAGGATGGATGGAGAAATCAGCGGGACAGTCATGGTCGCGTGTTCCGGCGTCGAATGGGGTGAGCCTGCGGGCATCTGAAATACCCTTCTCCTCCAAGTCTCCACAAGCATGTCCACCGGCTTATCCACGAACGACCGCCGCCAGCAGTCGCAGCTCACCTCCTTTGCTCGTCCTACTTCCTCCCTGGACGGGAAATTCAGCCGCAATTCAGCGGAAAATTGTAAACAGCGCGGTGTATCGAGGCGGGAAACCTGCCGACAAGGTGCAGCTTTTTCCTGCACTCACTCAAGAATTGACGGGGCCTTCCGTATGAAGACACTGATTGCAACCATAGCGGGTACAGGCACGCTTGCCCTCGCGGCACTTACACTGGCAGCGCCTGCCGGAGCGCAATACCGTGAAAAAATCTCGCATGATCCGGGTAAGTGCGCTGCGGGCAAGGGTCCTGCCGTATTGGTCTCCATCACCGGCGTGAAGGAAAGCAAAGGCCGGATGCGTATTCAGTCCTATCGGGCAACCAAGCAGGACTGGTTGGAAAAAGGCCGCTGGATTTACCGTATGGAAGCGCCCGCCAATGCCGGCACCATGCGGTTCTGCATGCCTCTGCCGAAGCCCGGCCACTACGGCATTGCGGTACGCCACGATCTCGATGGGGACGGGGAAACCGATATTTTTGGGGACGGTGGAGCCATGTCGAACGACCCGAGCATCAATCTCTTCAATCTCGGCAAACCGAGCTACAAGAAGGTCGGTTTCGATGTGGGTAGCGGCGTAGAGCACATTTCCATCCGCATGCGCTATCGCTGATCGCTAGGGCGCGCGCCGACGGGCGCGCCACAGCTCCCATGCGGCGCCCGGCATGGCGAGCAGCGGATGTTTTTCGCGAAAGGGCGTGACCTCCAGCGCAATTCCGGTGTGTCGCTCGAGCTTCCAGGCACCGTATCTCGCAGCACCTTCGAAGGTCGTGGCCGCCTTGGTCAGCCGAAGAATGTTAAGCGGCTTGCCCAGCTTTTGGCGCGCCTCCCACTCCTTCAAAATTTCCATATGGCGGGATTTCTCAATCAGCGGCCTCAGCTTGCTATCGACGCCGCGCTCGAAAGACAGGCTGTCCGCTTCCCAAGCCAACGGCAGCAAGCCGTCAAAATGCAGCGAATTGGATGACAGTATCGATTCTTCCCTGCCTGTTTTCTCAATACGAAATTCAGCGCGGTAGGTCGCCTGGAACAATGCCCGCCAGTAATCCAGTGGCGTTCCCGATCGCGGACCAAGCACCGCGGCAAATCGGCCCGCGGTTCGCGCCGCCTGCCCGATGGCATACTCCACCTCCGTCTTTGCCTCATCATCCCTCATCCAGACCAAGGCGCTCGGCTGCACGAAGCGCGCCCAGATCGTCGTGTCGCGGCTTTCCCCGCTGGTGGCTTGGACGAATTTACGCAGGCTCATCGTGGCAATCTTCGCGCGAAGCACTTCGCCACCGCATTGCCACTCGCGGTAACTGACACGCGGCCAGATCCGCTCCTTCTGCGGGCCCGGCATCAGGATATAGAAATCGAGGACGCCTTCGAGTGAGCCGGTACGAAGGTTTGATCCATAGAACAGGACGGCGCTCGCTCCGGTCTCCTCGCCCAGCATGCGCGCATACGCGGCCACTTCGCCGCGCACTTCCTGCGCGAGCGACCGGGAAATCCTCTCATGAAGGCTTTCGTTCACCCGGTGACGAAGGTCAGTTCGGGGCCCTGGTCGATCGTATATCTGCCCGGGGCGAAATGCTCGCCGTCGAGAATGAACGGCGCATCGAGGTCAATCACAAACCCGCTTGCCGACAAATGATGCAAACCAGCAGCAGACAACCAGCGCGGGCGCCAACCGGCAAGAATGGCGGGAACGGAAAACATAATCCGTCGCCGCGGATGGTCGAGTACAACCAGCCTAATGCCGTCCTGCCCCTTGCCGAACAGCTTGATATCGAGCGGCATGGTCTCGAGCGTGGATGCAAGCATGACATGCCGGCGGCGCGGATCACCGTGGCGCGAATGGGGCATTGCTTCGCCAGATGGCAGATATGTGAGTTTCATGCGCGTGCCGCGACGCCAGCGATTGGCATCGCTGCCGAACAGCGCTTGCATAATGCCCCAGGCGCCGGTCATTCCGACCGCTAGGGAATTGAAGAAGCCGATCCGGTGCGCATCCTGTCCGGCCTCGACGCCCAGGGAGAAAGCACCCGCCCCGAAAATGAAGCCAAGCATGGCCGGATCATCGCACCCGGTCCGGCGAATGGCCAAGGGACGGCGCCTGACGACACGGCCCCCATTATAGGCATCGATGGCTTGCGTCAGCGTCCAGTCGGACGGCGAGCCCAAATCGACGTTCAGCGCATTGGTCTTGCCTTTAGGCAGTACGGCGATCTTCGGCCAGCGCGAACCAAACACCGATTGACCCATGGTCAGGACGTCGCGCACTGTGCCGTCGCCACCGCTGATGACCAGAAGGTCAATCCCGTTTTCGGCAAACCGCGCCAGTTCATACGCTATGTCGAGGCGGGTTTCGGGGCACGCGATCGAGACATTGCTGCGATCTTCGCATTCTCGCCGCTCGGCAGCATTCTGATGGCTGCGACGATTTAGAATGACGCCGACCCGCACTGCACGGCCAACCTGGCGACTGGGGTGCACGGACATGGGTGCACTCGTCATCTCATCCGCAACGCGGGATAGATGATCAAATTGATAGATTGTGCGTTCCATGATCCCGTCGCCTTTGCCTGAGCGCAGAGGGCAAATCCAAATGTTTCTTATAAGAGTCACACTTTGTCACGTCTATGTAACGTTTCCTGCAGCGATTACCAGCGCGGGGCGGTTATAACGGCTTGCGCTGCCAATCCATTCGGGCGCTGGAGAACCGGCGGCTAGTCTTCGCTTAATGAGCCGAGTCGGATGGAGGTGCGTCAATCCCAAGCGAGCTTTGTAAGGGTCATCGCGCACTTCGCCAGAACTGGACGCGCAGCCCCAACACCGACTTGAGGCCATCGGCATCTTCGCCGGCGAGACGCGCCCGATATGCTGCCTCGCCGACTGCGGCGCTCTCGATCAAGCGGGGGCGGGAAGCTGGACGCATCATTGATCCTTCGAGCGGTCTGATATATACCCCCCAAGGGTATTATAGCCAGGATTCGAGCATGGACGAAACGAAGAGTGCGAAGATCAACCGGCTTAACCGGATTGCCGGCCAAGTGCGCGGTGTTGCGCAGATGGTTGAGGATGACCGTTACTGCATGGACATCCTACATCAGATTCGCGCGGTAAAGTCGGCTTTAGCCAAGGTCGAAAGCCAGGTGCTGAAGGATCACACAGCCTTTTGCGTCGCCGAAGCGATCGCGAGCGGTGACGAGAACGATCAGCGAGAGAAGTTCAAGGAGCTCGTTGTTTTATTCGAAAAAGCGCGGAGTTGAGCGCAGATCACGCTATAATGCCGCACGCTTCTCACCTCAATCCGCGACTTCCAAAGGAGTTTGCCATGCTTCATATCCTACGCACTACGGCCGCCCGTCGGTCATTCGCAGGAGCAGTGCTTCTAGGAACCGCCCTCACTGCCTGTGCCGCACAGGCGGCAACTTTCACCATGTACCGCGATCCTAATTGCGGTTGCTGCCTCGCTTGGGCTGATCAAATTGAGCAGGGGGACCAACATCTCGTCGAGACGGTGGACCATACGGACATGGCTTCGGTGAAAATGCAGAATGGAGTGCCGGATGATCTCAAATCGTGCCATACGGTGCTCGCCGAGGGATACGTGATCGAAGGCCACGTTCCCGCAGCCGATATCGAGCGTCTTCTGGTCGAACGCCCAAAAGGCATAATCGGCCTCGCGGTCGCCGGCATGCCCATGGGGTCGCCAGGCATGGAACATGGCGATCATCGCCAGCCATTCCAAATCATCGCATTCGGCCCCGAAGGTCGCAGCATCTGGGCCAGTTATCCGGGTAACGCCTCATGAGCACTAAATCTGCGACAGTATATCGGATGGTAATGCCCGGCCACCTCTGCCCCTATGGGCTGAAGACTGTCGATCTGCTGAAGCGGGAAGGATTTGCAGTCGACGATCATCATCTCGAGAGCCGCGAAGAAACCGATGCATTCAAGGAAGAGCAGGGGGTCGCGACCACTCCGCAGACATTCATTGATGGAAAGCGAATTGGTGGGTACGAGGACCTGCGCGCATTTCTCGGCAAACCCCGCAGCCAACCGAAGGAAGGCGCAACGAGCTACCAGCCCGTCATGGCCATATTTGGCGTGGCCTTCCTGCTTGGATTAGCGATCAGCTGGTATGCCTTCGATACAATCTTTACTGTGCAGGCCATCGAATGGTTCGTGAGCCTCTCAATGGCGCTGCTCGCGATCCAGAAGCTTCAGGACATTCGCAGCTTTTCGACTATGTTCCTGAATTACGATCTGCTGGCCCGGCGCTGGGTTCGCTACGGATACGTCTACCCCTTCGGCGAGGCCCTAGCGGGGATCTTGATGGTGGCGCACGCTCTGCCGATCATTTCAGTCCCCGTTTCGCTGTTTATCGGCACCGTCGGGGCAGTCAGCGTATTCAAGGCCGTCTATATCGACAAGCGCGAACTAAAATGCGCCTGCGTGGGGGGCAATAGCAACGTACCGTTAGGTCTCATCTCGTTTACCGAGAACCTTTTCATGATCGGTATGGGCCTGTGGATGGGCGCAAAAGCCCTTGGCTGGATTTCAATTTGATCACGGAAGGGAATTGAGTCTCTTGCGCATTTCCGGCGTCACCTCGCGATCACCGCCTCGGCCTCGGCTCAAGCGATGGTGTCAGTTCGGCGGTGCGGGGATTTAGTGGCGCATCTCCGACCATCTCGACATTTGTCTCGATGTCCTCGAGCAGCAATTCCATCTGCTCTATTTCTTTGACCTGCGCCTCGATGATAGCATCGGCATTATCCCGTACACGAGGGCCGGTAATTTCCGCACGTCCCGTAGTGAGTACCGCGATCTAGTGATACGGAATCATCGCCTTCTTGAAAGCTCAACCATCGACTGGTTGCGCGCTAGGTACAGGAAAAGCATAAAGACGACGATCGCCCCGACCACCATCAGCTTGCGCAATTCCGCAACGGCTTCCCGCGGAACGATCACCCGGCGCCTCCCTTTCCGATCAGAAAAGAAGCTTGTGGCAACCCTCAATATTTCGCGATAGGCTTCTTGAATGGACCTCGAAGCATCGCACGCGGGCCGTAGGACAAATGACTGAAATTCCCAGACTCAAGGACTATAATCGGGATGCTTTCGGGCCCTGCTGATAGCGGGACTCATCGGTGGCGCGATCGTATGGGGAATTGTCAGTCTGGACGATACACCGCAAAATGCCAGCCTTGACGACGAAAAAGATACCTTTCTGGAAGAATAACGGCTGCCCAAAAGTCATGTAGGGCATTCGCATTCCGCCGAGAATGGCTTCTTTAATTTAAACTGCGGCAAGTTGAGATACCTACCTGACGACTTGAAGACATGGTCCTTGTGAGCCTTCCTACTCCGGGCAGAATGCTCTTCGTGAAACCGCGTCTTCTACTTCTTCCCTTTGCCGGAATTACCCTTGCTTCTTGTGCGGTCGAAAATGGCCCCAAAACCCGAGGACTATCCATCGATCTCGGGAAATGTCCGGATCAAGGATCGCGTGCTCACTATTCTGTGCGATAACGAAACGCGCAACGTGCAGCAGGATCTGACAAAAGTAGTCAATGCAGCGAGGGGGCGGGACGGCCGATCAGACCTTGTATGGGAAGTCGCAGACAATGCGAATTGTCAGGAACTCCAACGCAGCACCAGCCAGACCGGATAATCGAGTCCAGAACTGCTATCGCTCGAGCTTGCCGGATACACCCTGTGCAGCTTTCCAACCGAGGAAAAAGAATGCCACGCTGGCAATAAGCGCCGCGATAAAGATGATCAAAGCGACGTCTGCCAGAAATCCCGCAAGTCCCCCAAACCCAAGGATCGCGGCGATCAGCGCGATAATTGCCAGAGTGATGGCCCAGCCAAACATAAAAATCTCCTTTGCCCTTCCGAACGGCAAGGCGATCGGAAGCGTTCCGAAGCAGGTACTCGTTTAGAGTTGCTAGACTGGGTGCCGAGGTCTTGAACCACGCTAAGCTTCCAGTTCACGCAGGCTGCGCCCGCGCGTTTCACGTCCGGCCCAAGCGATCAACCCTGCAGACACCGTCATGGGTGCCAACAGGGCGAGCGCGGCTCCTCCCAATGTCGGGATAAGGCCGATTAGTGCAAATCCTTGCACCGCTACACCGCCAAACTTGCTACTCCCGGCAACCAGTCCTGTCGCCCTCCCGCGCACGCCGAGTGGGTAATTCTCCGCAGTATAAGGCAGCAGTACGGCGATCATGCCATTGGTTCCGACGATGAGAGTGGCAATCACCGCCACCAACAGCGGAGGCCACGACAGCAGAGAAGTAGGGAGCATGGCGCCAACGAGACCGATCAGGGTTAGGGCTACGGTTCCGACGAGCGTCCACTTGCTACTCCAACGGCTGTAAAGCCAAGCTGCCAGTGCGACCGTGGGTAGAGCCAGAAGGGCAGAGCTGGCCAAAATTCCGCTCGCGAGCTCCGAGGAATATCCTCTATGCTGGAGGTCGCTCGGAAGCCAGAGGAGAAGGCCAAAGTTGACGAAGCTCCAAGACAGGGCCGCGATGGTCAACGCAGCCGTCAGCCCATTGTGGCGCTGGTGCGCAGCGGTCGCATCCTGAGGCGCCGCGACCCTGGGACGGGGTAATATTCCGAACCTTTCGCGCATCCTTTCGAGTTCGCCCATACGGCCCTGTTCTGCCAGGAACCGCGGCGATTCTGGGATTAAACGCGCCAGCCCCAGAAGCAGCAAGGCGCTAGGAAAGCCTTGAAGCCACAGCACTCGCCAACCGTAATCGGGCTCGAACGCATGGGCGGCAGCGCTGGCCGCAAGATATCCACCGACAAGCCCGGTGCCGCCGACCAAAACCAGGACCCAGGAACGATGGCGCGGAGGCATGACCTCGGCAAGGAGCGTGTAGACTACCGGCAACATTCCGCCCGCCGACAAACCCATTAGGAAACACATCACGAGGTTCCAGAAGAACGAGGGCATCGCCCCGCAAATGGCGGTCGAGGCGAAAAGAATAGTCGACAGTAGGATCGAAACACGGCGTCCGTAGATATCCGCCAGCCAGCCCCAGACAAAGGAACCAATCGTGGTTCCCGTGAGCGCGAACAAGGGAAGTAACGCTGCCTTCGATTGCGAGATACCGTATTCGCGACTCATGCCCGGCAGCACGAAGCCAAGGGTTGCAGGCTTCATTACATCGATGATTAGGCCCAAAGTCAGTACGACAAGAACACCGGCGTGCCAGCGGGTCAGGGGCGTGGAATCGTGCGCTTCGTAGCTCGTGCCCGCTGCATCGCCGTGCGGCGTCCTATGGCTTGGCAATGCACCCCAGCAAGAGAGCGGGACACCGAGCGCGATCAGCGCCATCCCAAGATACATCCACGGATCCATCGGCATTCCGACGAGACGATTATCGCCCATGTGGTGGGCATGGAACAGCATCGGGAGGTGAAGCAGGATGCCCGCACTAATGGACGCGCAACCGAGCCAGAAGAACGGGGCCTTCTCGCCCAGAATTGAACTAGATACGGATCGTCCGATCGCAGTCATCTGCACGCCTGATTCGCAGGAGCCCGTCCGGATCGATCCGGTTCGGCCGCGGCAGAAGTCAATCTGGCGTCCCAGTGGCGATCATATCCATCATATTGCGCGCGGCCTCCCGGTCGTCCGGGTCTTCGAATGCCGTGTCTAGGTCCGGAGCCGCGTCGAGCATGTAGAGCAACGTCCACAAGGCAAAGCGCCGGCCGCGGTCGCGCTCGAGACCGAAATCGACAAGCATACGATCGACACCGGCGGGGACCGCAGCGGGATCGACTTCGGCCAGATCGCGCGTTCCAAAATAGCGCTGCAACAGATCCTGCATCTCCATCTTTTCGCGCTAGCGCAGCCGGCGGATCTTGCAAGCTCCCCGATTGGTATTTCCGTTGGGCGAACGACGATTGGCTGCTAGGAGCCGCGCATGCTTACCATCGACGGTGTCACAGTGCGGCTTGGCGGCCGGACCATTCTCGAACGCGCCAGCGCGACGGTCCCGGTGGGGGCGCGCGTCGGCCTCATCGGGCGCAACGGCGCTGGCAAATCGACTCTGATGAAAGCACTAATCGGGGAAATCGAGCCTGATGCCGGCGAAATCAGCAAGCCGTCTCGGGCCCGGATCGGCTATATCGCGCAGGAGGCCCCCAGCGGCACCATGACGGCGGAAGATGTCGTGCTGGCTTCCGCCACGGAGCGCGCGCAATTGCTCGAAGAACTCGAGACCTGCACCGATATGAATCGGATGGGCGATGTGCATGATCGCCTGCTGGCGATCGATGCCTACAGCGCACCAGCGCGCGCGGCCAAGATCCTCAACGGCCTGGGATTCGATGAAGAGATGCAGCAGCGTCCCGTAGAGAGCTTTTCGGGTGGATGGAAAATGCGGATTGCCTTGGGAGCTTTGCTGTTTTCCGAGCCGGATATCCTACTCTTAGACGAACCTTCCAACCACCTCGACCTGGAAGCGACCCTGTGGCTCGAGAATTTCCTCAAGTCCTATCCCGCAACGCTGGTGGTAATCAGCCATGAGCGCGATCTGCTGAACAAGGTGGTCGATCATATCCTGCACCTGCAGGGAGGCGAACTGACACTTTATCCGGGCGGATATGATGCTTTTGAAAAGCAACGAGCCGAACGCGCTGCACAACTGGCCGCAGCGAAAGCTTCGCAAGATGCGCAACGTGCTCGACTGCAGGATTACGTCGCTCGCAACAGTGCCCGTGCATCGACCGCCAAGCAGGCCCAGTCACGCGCCAAGATGCTGGCGCGGATGCAGCCCATTGCGGCGCTGATGGAAGACCCTACGCTTAGCTTTGACTTCCCCAATCCTGAAGAGCTCCGGTCGCCAATGATCACGCTCGACCAGGCGGCGGTGGGTTATGGCGAAGCGCCGCCCATCCTTCGACGGCTCAATTTCCGGATCGAGGCCGATGACCGGATCGCTCTCCTAGGCCGCAATGGCAATGGAAAGACCACCCTCGCACGGCTTCTGGCGTCCCAGTTGGAACCTGAAGAAGGTGAGGTGAATGCGCCTGGCCGCCTCAAAGTCGGCTATTTTACGCAGTATCAGGTCGAAGAACTTGCAGGCGAAGACACTCCGCTGGATCTAATGAACCGAGCGATGGAGGGCGAGGCCCAAGGTGCCATTCGCGCACAATTGGGGCGCTTCGGCTTTTCCGGATCGCGTGCGCAAACGCGCGTGGACAAACTGTCGGGTGGGGAGCGCGCGCGTCTAGCCCTCGCGCTGATTACCCGGGATGCACCGCATCTGCTGATCCTCGACGAGCCGACGAACCACCTCGACGTCGACGCGCGAGAAGCGCTGATCCAGGCGCTGAATGATTATTCCGGAGCAGTCATCCTCATCAGCCACGATCGTCACATGGTCGAACTGACGGCCGATCGCCTCGTTCTAGTGGATGGCGGGACCGCGCGCGAATATCCCGGAAGTATGAAGGACTATATCGATTTCGTTCTTGGCCGGAAACCGCCGAAAGATAGCCGTCGCGGTGGAGCGGGTAAGCAACGCGGCTTGCAAGGGCGGGATGCAGCAGACGAAGCACGGGCCATTAAGTCGGAACTGACGAAGGCGGAAAGGGATTTGGTTCGGCTCACGTCCGAACTGGAAAAGCTCGATAATTTGATTACTAATAGCAGCGGAGAGCACGGTGCTAAAATGCAGGATCTGCTTCTGAGCCGGGCAGAAGCCGCCGATGCCTTGGCGATCGCAGAGGAAACCTGGCTGAACGCTGGCACAGCACTCGAATTATGCGAACGAAAATAAGAACATGGTCGGGCGTTGTCGGCGCCCGAACTTTTCCGACACGCCCGCTCCGAACTCAAGATTGCTTGGGACGAAGGATAAAGGGCACGCTTCGAATATTTTCATCGATACATTTATCAGCGTTGACTCACTCCAGGCACTTCAGAAATGTGGACTGGAGCGCCGCCACTCCCTTCTATTGGCATCTCGACGTTCCAGACCAGCGCCGAGGATCGGATTTTCTCTACCAGCAGAAATCACCGTTCATCGGATGGGAACTCCAATGAAGTATCAAACTGCGACGAAGCTCCACGAACCGGTTGGTCATCAGGATGGCGATTGCCACACTTCGGAGTGGAGCCCTGATCCTCAACGGTGAACTTGCTCTCCGACCTCTAGACTTCCGATTCGTCGGCGTGTGAACCAATCGAGTAGAAATCCGTTGGTTTGTTTGCAGAGCGCGGGAGAAGTGAGATCGAAAAACGCGAGGAAAAGTCTGACGATGCCCGCTTCGTGAGGCAGTTTGTTTTGGCCCTGCTGGTCATCGCCATCGCGTTGCTTCTGTGGGAATTGCGCTTCATCATGATTCTGGTGTTCGGCGCTGTTCTCCTCGGAGTACTTTGGCATGCCGCGGCGATCTGGATACACCGACACGTCCATGTTCCCGAGAGTCTAGGCCTTGCAGTTACCGTGGCCGGAGTGCTGGCCCTTACAACCGGTACATTATACTTGTTCGGATCTGAGATCGCCCGCCAGGCCGAAGCTATTTCTGCAGCTCTGCCCGAGGCCCTCGATCAGGTCCGAAAAACAGCACGCGGCCTTGGCGTTGGTGGCTGGACCGAGCAGCAAATCGAGCGGTTTACCAGCGCGTTCGCTGAAGGCGGAAGCCTAGGAGGCGTGCTGGTAACGCTCGGCAATGGCCTCACCGACTTTGTAGTTGTTGTCGTCGGCAGCGTTTTTCTCGCGGCGCGTCCAAGCCTCTATCGGACTGGCCTGCTCAAGCTCTTGCCCTTCGCCAGAAGGGGCGAAGCTGCCGCAACTCTTGATGATGCTCAGCGGGCTCTGCGCATGTGGTTCAAAGGAAGGTTGGTCGCCATGGTTGGGGTCGGGCTGCTCACCGGGGTTGGCCTATGGCTGATCGGCGTCCCGTCTTTCCTGGCGCTCGGGCTTCTAGCCGGCTTGCTGGAGATCATTCCATTTTTCGGTCCGATATTGGCAGCCGTTCCCGGTATACTGCTGGCCTTGCTTGTCAGCCCCACCCATGCCCTGCTCGCCGCTGTACTATACTTCCTCATCCAGCAGGCTGAGGGAAATCTAATTACTCCGATAATCCAACAGCACGCGGTTGAACTTCCGCCCGCGCTGCTGCTTTTCTCGCTGTTAGCCTTCGCTTACCTCTTTGGCGTTGTCGGGGCCCTGCTTGCCGCACCTTTGACAGTGGTCTTCTATATTCTGGTGAAGAAGCTCTACGTACAGAAAGCCTTGGATACGCCCACGCCGATCCCGGGGGAGGAGCCTTAATTTCTGACATCGGATCGAGGGATGAGGAAGAGCGCAGGTAGCGGGGAATTGCTTAAGGTTCCGTAGTCCTCAAACCGAGATGCCCAGCTCAAACGATCGCAAGCATTGGGAACGGAGAAGGGCCCCTGCGCTTGCTGGGGCCCTTCGGAGTAAAAGCGTTCTGGGGGGAGGAAGAACGCTCTTGAATATTCCATGCGCAACTATTCAAGTTCGTCAGCGCGCTCATTCAGCGCTTCAGCGCGGTCATCTCCAACGTCATCAATCTCTTCTGCGCGTTCATTGAGCGCGTCCTCGCGATCGTCGGTTGGCGCTTCATCAGCTAGTTCTTCCAGTTGGCCGGCTCGATCATCGCCGTAGTTCTCAACCGCATCCGCCCTCTCTTCCATGGCATCACCGCGCTCTTCCACGGCTGAATCCTCGCCGCATGCACCGAGGACCAGTGCTGGCAGGGTTGCGATCATTGCAAACTTCTTCATCCAATTACCTCCTAATCTTAAGATTGCGCGCCTTGGTGGGAGCAGTCTGGACCGTTCGATCCTCGTGGCTGCGCGCTTGCGTCGGGATCTACAGAGTCCCAGATCCGCTTAAAGTAGCGCTTAAATAAGCTAAGGGTTCCTGTGCACAACGTTCGTCGACGGCACCTACACAGAGTTCATCCATGAGAAGCGCGATCTCGGAAACATCGTATATTCCGGTCGTTGAAAATGCTGAACCTTAGATAAATGTCGAAGGGAACCACGATGAAAAAACAACTGACGATTACGACATTCGTATCAGCCGCTGCCCTGAGCCTGGCCGCCTGCGACAGCCAAGATGTCGAGAACACTCCGGTCGACGACATCGACGAGATCGTCGATGAGGATGTGCCTGAGGAAGGCTATCCTGTCGGCGGAGAGCTGAATGAAGCCCAGCAGGCTAATTTTGATGCGATGGACTGGCAAGCTGTCAGCGATGAGTATGATTCTAACTTGGCCGATATGCAGGCGGAGAGGACATCCAGCAGCGAAATGCAAGGTAGCTCTCCCTCTTCAGGCAATTCGATGACCGCCGACTCCACGTCGAACGATTCTGCTTCGACCATGTCGGATTCGACAAGCGATATGAGCGGCTCGCCCATGCCCTCTCGTTCTGACATGAATTTCTCTTACCTGGACCGAAATGAAGATGGGCAACTATCGGTTGCTGAATATGCGATCTGGGCGCTGCCGACCAATCCAAATCCCCCGGAACAGAACGACGCCCGCGGTCCTCATCTCACCCAGGACGAAATCAATACAGCGGGCCAGACTTTCTTCTATTTCGATGACGATGGGGATACCTATCTCTCGCAAGAGGAATTTCAGGATGCGCGCAATTCTACTCGGGTTGCTTGAGCGCTAAAGGCAGAAGTCTGTAAGGGCGGCAGGTTCGAGCCTGCCGCCCTTTTTTGATAGACAAACTGACGTTAAAATCAGGACACAATCTGTCGGGGCATTCGCCTTGTAGTCGTCCCACAGCGGCAGCCTTGCGAGGAATCGGATAGTTAGCAGACAGCCCGCATCCGGCCCCCATAGCCGCAAGCAGGTGCCCATCATATTCCTTTCGGGTGCTCCATTAGCGAGAATCCGCGGAATTCTAGGATTTCCGATTCATCCGACAGAATATGATGGGCGCTGTAATCATTGGGGAATTCTAGTTTCCCTCCCCTTATAACGACAGCTTTGCGCCTTCATTTCAGTCGTTCGAGATCTCTCGAAAATGGCCTGCAAGCCGACCGGCAGCTTTCCCGCTTTCTACTCGCGTACGCACCTCTTTGTGCTAGGCGAGTAGGTGAACAAGGGAGAGCTTAATGAGGTTTTGGGTACTTGCGGCTGCATCTGCGGCGGGAATGGCGGCACCGACTCTAGCGGACGAAAATGAAGCAGTCGCGCAGGCAGGAAATGAGCAAAAGTTCACCTCCCAAGACGTATTCAACCTCGAATACGCCGACGCCCCCCGCATTTCGCCTGACGGGCGGCATGTCCTCTATACCCGCCGAACCAATGACATCATGTCTGACCGCACTAAGGCCGCGCTGTGGCTCGCCGCGCTCGACGGATCGAGCAACCGGCTGCTGCAGGAAGGCGCCTCGGGTGGCGAATGGTCTCCGTCGGGCGACCGCATCGCCTATACAGATACTGACGGCTCAGATCGTGCGGCGGTTTTCGTGCGCTGGATGGACAGTGGCCAGGTCGAGCGCGTGGCCGCGATGGCGAAAGGCATTTCCGACCTTGCCTGGTCCCCAGACGGACGTTGGCTCGCCTTTACCAGCAGCGTCGATGCCGACACCAAGCCGCTCGCCAAGCCGCCGGAAAAGCCAAAGGGTGCAGAGTGGGCGGAGCCTGTAAAGGTGATCGACCACGCTCGCTATCGCCGCGATGGGCAGGGCTTTATCGATGTAGCATTTAGCCATGTCTTTGTAGTGCCCGCGAGCGGCGGTACCCCACGTCAACTGACGAAGGGCGATTTTGACCATGATGGCCCGCTCGTCTGGACCGAGGATGGCGACGCCATCCTCATTTCCGCCAACCGCAACCCGAATTGGGAACTTGAGACGGTCGAAAGCGACATCTGGGGAGTCAGCGTTCCTGAAGCCGCCATGAGGCAAGTCACAAGTGCAGGCGGATCTGAAAGCTCGCCTGTGCTTTCGCCCGACGGTAGCAGCGTGGCTTTCATCTGCCAGCCAAACGTCAAGCAACCGGTTTGGCAAGTGGACCTCTGTGTTAGCGACCTGGACGGCGGCGGCATTCGCAACCTCACCACCGATCTCGACCGCGAGATTAGTGACCTACGCTGGGCGGGACACTATATTCATTTCGCCTTCGACGATCGCGGGATTCGCAAGATCGGGCGGGTCTCGCCCTCGGGCGGTTCTGTAGATACCGTGGTGGAAAGCCTCGGAGGCACCAGTCTTGGCCGACCTTATACCAGCGGCAGCTATGACATCGCAGACAGCGGCGCGATCGCCTGGACGCAAGGTCGCCACGACCGTCCCGCTGACCTCTTTACCCGAACCGGATCTGCCATTCGTCAACTGACTCAATTAAACGAAGACTTATTGGCGCACCGCGAGTTGGGTAAAACCCACCGCATTACCTATGCGAGTTCGCATGATGGGACCGAGATAGAGGGCTGGTATGTCACGCCGCCTGGTTTCGATCCGACGAAGAAATATCCGCTGATCCTTGAGATCCACGGTGGCCCCCATGCCGCTTATGGCCCAAATTTCTCTGCCGAGATCCAGCGCTATGCTGCCGAAGGATACGTCGTTTTCTACGACAACCATCGCGGCAGCTCCTCCTATGGCGAGGATTTCGGCCTGCTACTGCAGAACAAGTACGCTAGTCCGGACGATGCCGCCGATCATATGAGCGGGGTGGATGCGATGATCGCCAAAGGCTTCATCGACACCGAGAATCTTTTCGTTACAGGCGGTTCAGCCGGCGGGATCGCCACCGCCTATCTCGTCGGGCTTACCGATCGCTTCAACGCGGCTGTGGCTGCCAAGCCAGTGATAAACTGGCTGTCCAAGCCGTTGACGGCGGACAGCTATATTTCACAGATCCGTCACCAGTTCCCCGCCCCACCATGGGAGGACCCCATGCATTACTGGCAGCGCTCGCCCCTTAGCCTGGTCGGTAATGTCACTACGCCCACCATGCTTTTGACGGGCGAGCTGGACCAGCGCACGCCTATCTCGGAGAGCGAACAATTCTACCAGGCATTGAAGCTGCGCGGCATCGACACCGCTCTGGTACGCGTGCCGGGAAGCTATCACGCGATCGCTTCGCGCCCTTCGCGGCTGATTGCGAAAGTGGATAATATTCTAGCCTGGTTCGAACGCTACAAGGCCGGCAACGAACAGCCCCATGAGGTGTCGCCATGATCAACCTCCCTCGCGAAAAGACGCCCATGTGTCTGGCGCACAAAGGCTTGGACTAATTGAGCTCGAGCGCCGATCTCATCGAAGGCTACAAAGGGGAGCAGCTGGTCAGCAGCGCGCCTTCATTTCGAACATCCGAAGCCGAAATTTAACGTTCCATAATCGGAACGTCCCCTCACGGGAGGATCGGCCTCAATCTATGGCAAAATTGGGATGGGAAGCTGACGTTGCATCGATGGTCCCTGCGCTAGCTCCAAATAATGGCAAATGATTCCGTTCGCGCTGAGTTCTGGAAAGGCTTCGTCATCGACCGATGCGAATATCCTGCTGCAGATAGGCTGAGAGCGGAGCTCGAGACCGCTAAATTCTACGACTTTTGCGCGCGCGGCAGCAAGGTTGCCGTCAGAGCGAGCTCAAATGCGCCGCGAAGGAAACAGCTTGCCTACCGGCTCTCCGGGATTTGCTCTAACCCGCCTGCACGCAGCCAGAGGTATCCATAGGGCTTTAGAAACATGGGATAACTCCCATCTTCTCGTGCGTCGTAGTTTCTGTCGCTAAGAACGCATTTCATGCGAGTACCCTCCGGTGCGCTGCCGATATCAACCGCGATTTCGCGACGACAGTCTTCGAAATTGTGCACAAATACAGACACGTGATCTTTCCAGTCGTAGCGAAGAGCTAGAATGCTCGCTGGTGTATCGAGGACACGAAATTCTCCTTCGCCAATTTCCGGCATTTCCTTCCGCGTCCGGATGATCCGTTCCATCCAGTTGAGCAGCGAATCCTCAGCGGTGCGCTGATGGGCGACATTGACGATAGTAAAATTATAGGGGCCTCTGTCGATTGGCGGTCGGACAGGTTCGCTGCTTGAGCTAAATCCGCCGTTCGGCCCGTCGGACCATTGCATTGGCGTTCTGACCGGTTCGCGTTCTGGCAATGACAAATCGTCACCCATGCCGATCTCGTCGCCATAGCGGAGGACCGGTGTGCCGGGCAGCGTCATCATCAAACTGTTAGCCAGCTCGATCCGCCGCCGGTCGCCTCCAAGCATCGGCGACAAGCGTCGTCGGATGCCGCGTCCGTAAATCTGCATATCTTTCTCAGGCCCGAAGGCCGCGAACACCGCTTCGCGCTGTTTCTTGGGCAACCGTCCGATGTCGAGTTCGTCATGATTGCGCAGGAAGTTCGCCCACTGGGCGGTCGCCGGAATGCGTCTGGACGCTTCGAGCTTCTTCCGCAGCGGGATCGTGTCGTTTGTAGCAAGGGCGTAAAAGAGAGTCTGGTTGACGGGGAAGTTAAGGATCATGTGTAGCCGCTCCCCATCATCTCCAAAATACTGCAGAGCTTTCTCCGCGGGAATATTTGCCTCAGCCAGAAGGACCGCATCGCCCTTGCGCCATTGCGCCAGCGCTCGAATGTCCCGCAGCAGTCCATAGGCCGGCTGCGGGTCTTTAACGTTGATGCCTTCTTCGGCGATCAGGAACGGAACGGCGTCGATGCGGAACCCTGAAACACCCAATTCGAGCCAGAACCCGACAATCTTCAGGATTTCCCGCTGAACCTCCGGGTTCGCCATGTTGAGATCGGGCTGAAACTCGTAGAACCTGTGGAAGTAATACTTCCCAACTTTCTTGTTGTAGGTCCAGGTGGTTTCCTGAACTCCAGGGAAGATAACTCCCTCCTCGGAATCCTCCGGCTCTTCATCCGCCCATATGAAATAATCGAAATACTCGCTCTCCTGATCTTCGATCGCTTTCTGAAACCACGGATGTTGGTCCGAACAGTGATTGACGACCAGATCCATAATAAGCCGCAGGCCCCGCTGCTTGCAGGCGCGGGAGAACTCGACGAAGTCTCCGAGAGTTCCGTAGCACGAGTCGACACCGTAATAATCGCAGATGTCATAACCGTGGTCTCGCATAGGAGAGGGCTGAAAAGGTGCTAGCCAGATCGTCGTCACACCTAGACCCTGGAGGTAATCGAGCCGTCGAAGCGCCCCCTCCAGATCTCCGATGCCATCGCCATTTGCATCAAGGAAGCCGCTGAGCGAGAAGTTGTAGATCAGGCCGTGCTTATACCACAGATCGCTTATCATTCGCCTGCTCCACCAATCGCAATGATGAGGCCTTCATCGCCTTCGATGCTACTCGGGACCGGTCCGCCGCCTTCACCCGTAGTTGCCCTCAGGAGGATTTCTCCAACCCGGCAGGAATCCGGCAGGTTCAGCTCTGCGCGCTCAGAGGAAAGGTTCAAGACAACGACTGTTTTGTCTCCACGGAGATAGGCGACGAGCGGCCCGCCGAGCTCAAGCGGGCGGTGATCTCCGCGGCGCAGGTCCTCCCGGCGCTTCCGCAAGGACAGGAGCGACTGATGAAGCGATAACATGGAGCTGGTTTTATCCATCTGGCTGAAGACATTGCGGGTATGATAATCATCCGTGACAGGTAACCATGGCTCGGTCTTGCTGAACCCGGCGTAGCGGTCTTCCGACCACTGCATCGGAGTACGAGCCTCGTCGCGATTGAAGGATGCTTCGGGCTCGTTCCTGGCCCAGGGATCCTGAATGCGGTCGGGCGGTATCTGGACCTGGCCAATGCCGAGCTCATCGCCGTAGTACAGGGTCGGAGTACCGCGCAGCGTCAACAGAAGCATTGCGGCGACACGGGCCTGTGCGGTACCCACTCTCTTGGCGATGCGCGGCTTGTCGTGGTTTGATAGCACCCAATTGGGCCAGCCGCCTTCGGGGATGGCTGCTTCATATTCAGCGATGAGTCTACGGATAGCATCGCCGCGCCAAGGCGAAGTGATCAGTTGAAAATTGAAGGGGAGATGCAGCCCTTCGTTGTTCCTGCCGTAATAGTCCACCAGCCGGTCGATCGGCAGGTAGATTTCGCCAATCAGCAGCCGGTCGGAATATTCGTCGATCACGTCGCGCAGTTCCTCGACGATCTCGTGCACGAAAGGTTGGTCGGCAGAATATTTCTGCAGGTTCCGTTCGATTTCCGGCTGGCTCGGCTTCCAAGCAGGATTGGGCGGGTTGTCGCGAAATTCGGAATCCTTGGCGAGGTGCCAAACGACATCGATCCGAAAGCCGTCCACGCCTTTGTCCAGCCAGAACCGCAGCACGTCGTGCATCGCATGGCGCACCCTAGGATTGCGCCAGTTGAGGTCCGGCTGCGAGGTCAGGAAAGCATGATAGTAATACTGTCCGGTCGCCTCGTCCCATTCCCACGCGGAGCCGCCGAAATTGCTGATCCAGTTGTTCGGCGGACCCCCGTCGGGCGCAGGGTCCTTCCAGATGTACCATTCACGTTTGGGATTGTCCCGTGAGGAGCTGCTTTCGATAAACCAGGGATGCTGATCGGAACTGTGATTAGGCACGAAGTCGAGCAGCAGCTTCAGCCCCTTTTCGTGTGCCTCTATCAGAAGCAGGTCGAACTGCTCCATACTGCCGAAAAGCGGATCGATCGCTCGATAGTCGGATATGTCGTAGCCGAAATCCTTCATCGGGGATTCGAATATCGGGGACAGCCAGACCGCATCCACCCCCGCCTCTCGCAGGTAATCCAGCCGCTTGCGAATGCCTTCGAGATCGCCGATCCCATTTCCGCTCGTGTCCTGAAAGGATCGCGGATAGATCTGGTAAATTGTCGCGTCGCGCCACCACTGCGTCAAAGCAGTCTCCTTCAAGCCCGCATCTTCAATGCTTTGTAGTGTAGCGCAGTTCCGCGGAACCGGGGCCCCTACGCTGACATTCATCCTGCGAACCTGAAGGAGCATTTTCATCCGTATCGGCTATCACGCATCGCACGAACAGTTCCCTCCAGAAGCACTGCTCTTGCTGGTCCAGCAGGCGGAACGGGCAGGCTTTAAGGCGATCATGTCTTCCGAGCATTTTCATCCCTGGAGCCATCGGCAGGGGCAATCGGGCTTTGCCCTGGCTTGGCTGGGGGCAGCGATGCATGCCACGAGCCTGCCCTTCGGCACGCTTGCGATCCCTGGCGGCTGGCGCTTTCATCCGGCAATCGTGGCGCAGGCGGGGGCAACCTTGTCGCGCATGTTTCCCGACCGCTTCGAGTGGATGGCTCTGGGAAGTGGACAAGCGCTAAACGAGCATATCGTCGGAGCCGAGTGGCCACCCAAACACGAGCGCAATCACCGCTTGCGGGCCGGGGCTGAAATCATTCGGCAGCTATGGGCTGGGGAGACCGTCACGACGCAGGCTCCGGTCCCGACGAAAGAAGCGCGGCTTTTCACGGGTCCTGCCGATCCCGCCCCTGCCCTGCGCGGTGCGGCCCTTACCCCCGAGACTGCCGAATGGCTTGGCGGTTGGGCCGATGGAATGGTGACCGTGAACGCAGAGCACAGTCGTCTTCGCGAAATGGTAGACGCGTTTAGGCGTGAGGGCGGGGCGGGAAAGAAGCTTGGGCTCCAAGTCCACCTGTCCTGGGCAGCAAGCGACAGCGACGCCCGCGCGCAGGCGCTCGAGCATTGGAGTGCCAATATCGTTCCTCCCCACGTGGCCGAGAGATTGCGCACTCCGCAAGAATTCGAGGAGGCGACCCGCGACATGCAAACCGAGGATCTGGAAGGTCATGTTCTAATGTGGTCCGATCCTGCGCGCTATATCGCCGCTCTGAACGAGTTCGCAGCGCTCGGCTTTGAAGAGATCTACCTTCACAATGTCGGCCCGAACCAGGAGGAGTTCATCGAGGCGTTTGGCCGGGATGTGCTGCCGCACGTAGCCTCAGCCGGTTGAACCTTGGTGCAGGGAGGCGAGGTGTCGCTCTATCGCGCTAACCTGCTCTGCTGTGGGCAAGTTGCCATCGATACGGATGAATCGTTCGGGAGGTGCGGGAGGGTCGAACGTCTCGAGCTGGTCGACCAGCAGCGACGCTGGCATAAAGTGGTTGCTCCTGCGCTCCATCCGGCGCTTCAGTTCGTCGCATCCGACATCGATCCACACAAACAGGATGTCCCCCACATGAAACTGCAAGCATTCACGGTGCTCGCGGCGTAACGCCGAACAGGCGACGACCACCGGTCCGGCCGCCGCTGCGATCGTCCGGCCGACGCCATTGAGCAAGGGCAGTCGATCGGCCTCGGTGAGTGGCTTCCCCGCCTTCATCTTTCGCAGGTTGGCAGCCGGGTGGTGGTCGTCACCCTCCACCAAACCCCATCCGAGACGGGCTGAAAGCGCTCGTGCCAAGGTGCTCTTCCCCGACCCGCTGGGACCCATGAGGACGAGCGCCGAAGGAGGCGAAAGGTCTTGTGCCGGACGGGCCTCTCCCATCCGCCGCTCAGCTACGGCTGCGCCAGCGCGCCAGGATCAGACCAGCAGCGGCAGCCAGGCCGGTTGCTCCGAAAAGGCGGTTGCGGTTCCGATTGAGCGCCATCTGCCAGCTGCTCTCCACCGCCTGGCCATCGAACCTGCCGTGTGCGCCCGGATCGCCCGGCGGTGCCGTGAACAGATTGTCCGGGCGATCCTCATTTACGGGTTCGCTGCCTGATTGCCCGTCCACGCCGGTCTCAGCGAGGTAGTGATCAAGCAGCGAGGAGGCAATCTTGTCACCCAGGATGGCCTTCGCGGTGGTGTTGCCCACCCAAACTTCCTTGCGTCTGACCTGGGTCGCAAACCTGATGGCGCGCGCTGCGACTTCGGGCTGGTATATCTTGCCCACAGGGCGCGGCTTGTTTCTCACGTTGGCGCGCGCCCAGTCGAATTGCGGCGTATTCACGGCCGGTAGCTGGACCATGGTCAAGTGGACGTTGCTGTCACGATAGTCGAGTTCGGGCCGGAGGGAATCCAGAAAGCCCTGTAGTGCATGCTTAGCCCCGCAATAGGCCGACTGCAGCGGTATTCCCCGATAAGCCAGCGCCGAACCGACCAGCACGATCGTGCCCCGATCGCGTGGCAGCATCCGCTTGAGCGCTGCGCGCGTGCCATGGACCTGCCCGAAATAAGTCACCGCGGTGACCCGTTCGAATTCTTCCCAGCTCATATCCATGAAGGTCGAGAAAATGCCCGCGAAGGCATTGTTGATCCATATGTCGATTGAGCCAAGCTCCTGTTCGACACGTTCGGCCGCCGCCTCCACCGCATCGCCATCCGCGACATCGACCTGGATTGCGAGCGCCCGCCCGCCTTCGGCCTCGACTTCGCGGACCGCGTTGTCGAGCCGCTCCTGTCCGCGCGCAAGGATGGCGACATCGGCACCCGCTCGCGCAAACTCGCGAACCGTTGCGCGACCGATCCCCGCGGTGCCGCCGGTCACGACCACGACCTGTCTCATTGAGAATATCCCATCGTACTGAGAAGCGCGACGCCACCGCGGCGTGAATCCAGCCGTGTGTGCTGTACCACGATAGGCTGGTCCGAACGGATGACCGACGCGTAGTCGGTATCTCGTGGTACCGGCTCGGGATCGTCCAAGTCGTTGAAGCGAAGGTGGAGCGTTCGACGGGCTGCAACGGTCGTGCGATAGGGACCGGCGGGTTCGCGATCCTTGAAGAAAACCGTGATCTCGATCTGAGCGTCCTCATCACCTGGATTGAGAATGCATGCTGTCTCATGCGAGACCAGCGCAGGATCGTCTTCCCCGACTCCGCCGCTGGGAATATACCCCTCGGCGATGGACCATTCCTTCTTGCCTATCATGTCAAAAGCAACGCCGGGAGCCAGACGCCGTTCCTGTCAGGCTTATACGCTTACTTCAGGCCTCGCACGAGTTGAGCCTTCTGCTAGTCGGGATTGGGTTGGAAGGGGCGCCGCTCCAGCGTTTGCTAGGTTAGCGAGTTAGCGCATCTTCTTGTCACCAGCGTTTCGGCCGGGCGTAAAATTATCAACGTGTAGTAAATGCTCCAACGCGGGTGCTTTCAAGCACGCCTGCGCAATTATAATTCGCGCAGATTGACGTTTTTATAGTAATTAACCAACAAGATAAATCTCGGAACATAGCTTGTCACGTTGCCTTGGTTCGGTATGAACGAAACTGCTTCCGACACCCACCCCGACATGTCCTTTCCCACCCGCCGCGAGCGCCTTAGGGCACTGATGAAACTGCGATCTCATCGCCGGATTTTTGGGGGCGGGTTGGCCGCGTTCGCAGCGTTGACGGCTGTCCTCGCCCTCTCCTTGACGCAGGCCAATAGCGAGCCCGACGTCGTGCCGCTCGGTAATGGACTGGCAAGTGTAGACGCACAGTCTGTAGCCCGCCTGGCGCCAGCTCGGACCGCCGAAGCGGATGCTATCGACCCGCCCTTCGACGCCGCTGAGACGGCCATCGCGGGAGGAGAGGCTAGCTACTATGGCAGCGAACTAGCCGGCAACAGGACCGCCAGTGGGGAAACCTTTGACCCCGAGCAATTGACCGCTGCACACCGCACGCTCCCTCTGGGCAGCAAAGTGCGGGTTACCAACCCTCGGAGCGGCGAAAACGTTGTCGTTCGCATCAATGATCGCGGCCCCTTCCACGGTAACCGCGTGATCGATCTTTCGACGGCGGCGGCCCGGGCGATCGGCTTGCTAACCTCTGGTACTGGTCGCGTTACGCTCGCGCTGTTGACAAGGTAAGTCTGCTAGGACGCATGCCTACCTAATAACCGGTTTTCGAGGGTGAGCTAATAGCAAACGGTTTGCTCTAGGCACTAAAGCTGCAAGGGAGCGAACTGGATCCCGATGTTTCAAATGCGGTCAGCAGAAAGTCTGCATTTAAAAGAAATTAGCTAAAAGCAGACCATCGGCAGCCGATCCCAAAGCCGAAATCAGGTGACCATCATATTCCTGTCGGGTAAACCCGGAAACCCCCGAAATCTGAGGATTTTCGCTAATGGCGCACCCGACAGGATTCGAACCTGTGGCCTCTGCCTTCGGAGGGCAGCGCTCTATCCAGCTGAGCTACGGGTGCATGCCGTGGCCGGGGCGCTTAGCAAGGCGTCCGCGATGCTGCCAGAAAAATCGCGAAAGTGAATCCTGCGTTAGGGAATTGGCAAGTGCTCGGGCGTAGCGTCGCCAGCCATGAGCGCGATGTCCCACGAATTCGACCTGTCGCTTGCGACGATGTTGCCGCCCGCCGGCAAGCCGAACGAGCGCAAAAACGGACCCGATGCGCTCGCCGTCCAGTGGGACGCGGTGCACGAGGCAGCCGCCGCCGTGGGAGTTCTCGCTCAGCTTGGTGAAGAAGAAGTCACGGACGAGATTGGTAGCCTGCCGCAGCGTGCCTTTAAGCTCGGCGGCACAAAACTGGAATTGATCGGGCGCGGCATCGATGATTTAGCTGCCGTCATGGAACCGGGCCTGCGGGCGTTGCTGGCGCTGACGGCGACGGGGCAGGATACCACCAGCGCAGCGCTGACCCTCTGGCGCGAATTTCACACCGCGCGGGCAGCAGTTCTTGCTCTCGCACCGCCGGAGTAGAGGTACACGCGCTTGACCGCGTTCGCTTTCTGTTCCATCTGATCGCCATGAGCGATTCCCCTGTTCTCGACACTCCACTCGATGCTGGCAGCGTCTGCCGCGGCATCCAGCGCCTGTTCGCCCGGAATGATGTCTGGCTGATGCCTGAAATGCCACTGCGCAACGGACGGCGCGCTGATTTGATGGGTCTCGACACGAAGGGCAGGATCGTCATCGTCGAAGTTAAGGTCCAGCGCGGCGATTTGCTCGGCGATGGCAAATGGCCCGATTACCTCGACTTCTGCGATCGATTCTATTGGGGGCTTCCGCCGCAGATCGACCGGAATATCCTTGATGGAGAGGACTATCGCCCCGATTGCTGCGGTATCGTGGTGGCCGACGGTTATGATGGCGAAATCGTTCGGCCGGCGCCGCTCCAACCCTTGGCTGCAGCACGTCGCAAGACCGAGGTTGAGCGGCTTGCCCGCGTCGCAATGCGCCGCGCGACCGTGGCCATTGATCCGCATTGCGCACCGTGGGGAAATAGCGAGTAGCCAGATTGCTTGTGAAAGCGGTATGGTTTGCGGCATAGCGGGCCCACACCATGTGGACCACCATTCTTCTTTCCGCCGCAGCCATGACCGGGATTGTCGCCCTGCGCTATCTCGCGTCGAGCGGGGTGTTCGCTTGGCTCACCCATCGCCGGCTGCCGGATTATCACGCAAAGCTGGGCGGACAGATTCGCAAAGAAATCGGCTGGTCGCTCGCCTCTGCGGCAATTTACGGTGTACCCGCCGGGGTCGTTGTCTGGGGATGGCAGGAGCGGGGCTGGACACAGATCTATACCCAATGGGACGCGCTGCCGCTGTGGTACCTGCCGCTAGCGCCGCTGATCTATGTCTTCCTACACGATACATGGTTCTACTGGACCCACCGCCTGATGCACCGGCCCGCCTGGTTTCGAGTAATGCACGCGGTGCACCACGCCAGCCGGCCGCCCACCGCATGGGCGGCGATGAGCTTTCATCCTTGGGAAGCGATTACCGGGGCCATCGTCATTCCGCTGCTGGTCTTCCTCGTGCCGATCCATGTCGTCATGC
>CAYPGL010000003.1:0-10843 GCA_964410035.1 uncultured Qipengyuania sp.
TCTGCCTCCTCCAAGCCCGGAATGGTGCGGAACAGCTCGATCTGCGCGCCATACTTCAGCTTGGTCTGGAAGCCGACCATGTTCCACAATGTACCGAGCTTGTTATCTTGCCGTAGTTGCACGACCGCATACGGCCATCTTCCTTGGGGATATTCAGGCGTTACATCGCGCGGGTTGTCCAGCCCGACAGGCTTCATTGGACCAAAGCGCAACGTATCGACGCCGCGCGCTGCCATGACCTCAATCGGCATGCAGCCATCGAAATAGGGGGTGTCGGCTTCCCATTCGCGGAATTCGGTTTTCTCGCCGTCGAGCAGGCCCTGATGAAATACGAGATACTGCTCTTTTGTCATCGGACAATTGATATAATCTCCGTCTTCGTTCGAGACTTCGGTTCGCTTGTTCCAGCGAGACTGGATCCAGCAGACGTCCATGTTGATACTTTCGCGGTGCACGATGGGCGCTATCGCATCGAAGAAAGCCAGACGATCCTGCCCCGTCGCGCTCACGATACTTTCAGCCAGAGACTGCGCTGTGAGCGGACCAGTGGCGACGATGGTGGGACCAGAGGAGGGAAGGGCGTCGACCCGCTCTCGCACCACCGTAACATTGGGATGCTCTTCGAGCGCGCGCTGGACCTCGGCAGAGAAAACATCACGGTCCACCGCCATGGCGCTGCCTGCGGGAACACGTGCCTTCTCGCCCGCCCGCATGACGATGCTGTCGAGACGGCGCATCTCGTAATGCAAGAGCCCTACTGCATTCTTGTCGCTGTCGTCGGAGCGAAAACTGTTGGAGCAGACGAGTTCGGCAAGCCCATCGGTCTGGTGTGCAGCGGTAGTTTCTCCGCCGCCTCGCATTTCGGAAAGACGAACCTTGAAACCTCTCCGAGCGAGCTGCCAGGCTGCCTCGCTTCCGGCGAGACCGCCGCCGATGATCTGGATATCGTGTGTCATTGTGCTCGCGCACCTAGTGCTTGCACACGTGCTCTATCAAGGCCTAGCGGAGTTCCGAAGAGGAATTAGCTTGATGCCCAAACGCGCACTTATCGATCATCGGCCCTATCTGCTCCTCAGCCTGCTGTTCGGCATCACCTATTTTTTCGTAATGGATGGGAAAATCGGCGGAACCTGGCTAGCTCTCTGGAAAGGAGCCGGGGTCGGGTTTCTGGCCTTGTATGCAGTCCATCGCGGAAGCGGCCGTGACGGTATCTTCATATCGATCGTCTTGGTGCTCGGCGCCCTAGCAGACGTAATTCTCGAATTCAGCTTCCTCCTTGGTGGTGGAGTATTTGCGATCGGCCACTGCGTTGCGATCAGTCTCTATCTCTCAAATCGGCGAGACCACACCACCGCCAGCCAGAAGGCTGCCAGCTCCGCCCTAGTTATCATTACGCCCATTCTTGCTGGGATGCTCACCTATCCGCTCGAGAACTGGTTCCTTGCAACGCTATACGCTATGGTCGTGGGGGCGATGGCGGCAACCGCGTGGATGAGTCGGTTTCCCAGATATCGTGTCGGACTCGGAGCTGTGCTCTTCGTATTCAGCGACCTGATCATTTTCGCTAGGGAAGCAGGGCATATGTCGCAAGATCTGTCCGAATGGCTTGTCTGGCCCGTGTATTACGGCGCCCAATTTCTAATCGCGACAGGGGTGATCCAGACTATTCGCAAAGATAGGGTATAACCCGGCTTTAACCCTCATCCGCCGGGCTCACCATCGATATTCTTGTCTGAGTGTGCCGTCGTATGAGGGGCCGTCGGATTCAGCCCCCCTCCGCGGGCTGCGATCTCGTCCTGAACGAGTTCCTCTGCCAAATTCTCCGGCTCCTCGGTTTCATCAATGAGCGCCGCCCCCACGATGTGCTCGCCCTTGGCGACATTGAAGATACGGACACCAGAAGATCCACGACCAGAAATCGAGAAACCCTCGTGATTTTCAAATCCACCTTCAATCATATGACGGAGGTGAATTGGCAGTCGGATCAGCTTGGCTTGATCGGTAACCAGCATCAGCTGCGATCCGTGCTTGACCGGGAAGCTGGCGACCACAGGCCCATTGCGGTCGGGATTGCTCGACGGTTCGCCGATATTCGTCAGCCCCATGCCTCCTCGTCCAATCGTCCGATATTCGTAGGAGGAGGAAATCTTGCCATATCCGTTGGCGGTGAGTGTGAGAATGAACTCCTCGGTTTCGGCGAGTTCGGCCGCCTTTTCCGCGTCCAAAATCGGTTCGTTTTCGTTATTCTTCCAATCAGCAGCGCGAAGATAACCTTCGCGGACTTCGGTTTCTCGCTCGCCAGCGTCGAGAACCGCCATCGAGACTACCTTTTGTCCGTCTCTCAACTTCATGCCGCGCACACCGATCCCGGTGCGGCTCTTGGTTTCGCGTGCATCGGTGGCGGAGAAGCGTATCGCCTTGCCCGAATCGGAGGCCAGGAATATCTCCTGCTCTTCGGTGAGTAGCTCGACGCCAATGAGACGATCGCCGCTGCCTTCCACGAAGCCCATAGCATATTTGCCGTTGCTGGGCACGTTGGTGAAGGCATCCATCGAATTACGTCGCACCATACCCTGTTCTGTCGCAAAGACGATATTGAGCTTTGACCACTCGCTTTCATCCTCTGGCAGCGCCAAAACGTTGGTAACCCGCTCGTCGTCCCCCAGAGGGAGGAGGTTGACCATCGGGCGGCCCTTGGTCTGGGGACTCCCTTCCGGCAGCTTCCAGACCTTCTTGCGGTAAACACGGCCAGTATTGGTAAAGAAAAGCACAGGGTTATGCGTCGACGTAACGAACATTTCGACGACGGCATCTTCATCCTTCGTCGCCATGCCGCTACGGCCCTTGCCACCGCGAGCCTGGGCGCGAAACGCGTCTAGAGGGGTGCGCTTGATGTACCCGCCATGCGTAACGGTGACGACCATCTCCTCACGCTCGATAAGGTCTTCATCGTCGATGCCGTCCCACGCCGGCGCGATCTCCGAGACGCGCGGGGTGGCATACGCCGCCTTGATCTCCTCCAATTCGCCACGCATCACACCGTAAAGCTTCACACGATCGGCAAGGATCGAAAGATATTCCTCGATCGAAAGAGAGAGTTGCTTGAGTTCGTCGCCAATCTCGTCGCGGCCCAAAGCGGTCAGGCGGTGCAACCGTAGATCGAGAATGGCCTTTACCTGCCGTTCGGACAGACGATAGGTCCCACCGTCTTGCTCCGCACTCGGCTCGATTGCCTCGACCAACGCAATGTACTGAGCAATATCGCCGATCGGCCATTCCTTGGTGAGCAGGCGCGAACGCGCTTCGGCCGGAGTGGGCGCATTGCGGATCATCGCCACTACCTCGTCGAGGTTAGAGACAGCGACCACAAGACCAAGCAAGATATGCGCCCGGTCACGTGCCTTATTCAATTCGTACTTGGTCCGACGTGTGATCACTTCCTCGCGGAAAGTGATAAAAGCCTGGATGAACTCCCGCAGCGTGAGGACTTCCGGGCGGCCGCCACTGATTGCCAGCATATTTGCCGGGAAGCTTGCCTGCGCGGGTGTGTAGCGCCAGATCTGGTTGAGCACGACCTCGGGCGAAGCATCCCGCTTGAGGTCCACGACCACACGCATGCCCCGGCGACTCGACTCGTCGCGGATGTCCGAGATACCCTCGATCCGTTTGTCCTTCGCGGCGTCTGCAATCTTCTCGACAAGTCCACTCTTACCGACCTGAAAGGGGATCGACGTGAGGACGATCGACTTGCGGTCGCCGCGCTTGTCCTCGATTTCGTGGCGCGCGCGCTGCAGGATCGAGCCGCGGCCTGTCGTGTAGGCTGCACGGGCGCCCGACTTACCGAGTATCAAGGGGGCTGTCGGGAAATCCGGGCCCGGTATGATCTCGAAGAGTTCCTCATTCGTGATCGCGGGGTTGTCCATGTAGGCAAAACACCCATCGATAACCTCGCCGAGGTTATGCGGCGGAATATTGGTTGCCATCCCGACCGCGATGCCGCCCGCTCCGTTGACCAAGAGATTGGGAAAACGAGCAGGAAGAACGGTGGGTTCACGCCGCGACCCATCGTAATTGTCAGCAAAATCGACAGTATCTTTGTCGAGGTCGTCCAAAAGCGAGTTTGCCACGCGGGCGAGGCGCGCTTCGGTATAACGCATCGAAGCAGGCGGATCCGGGTCCATCGAGCCAAAGTTGCCTTGGCCGTCGATCAACGGGACCCGGAGCGACCAATTCTGGGTCATACGGGCAAGCGCATCATAGATCGCTGCGTCGCCGTGCGGGTGATAATTACCCATCACGTCGCCCACTATTTTGGCGCTCTTGCGGAATGGCCGTCCTGCAACGAATCCACCTTCGTTGCTGGCGTAGAGAATGCGACGGTGGACGGGCTTCAGGCCGTCGCGCACGTCCGGGAGAGCGCGGCTCACGATCACGCTCATGGCGTAATCAAGATAGCTTGCCTTCATTTCTTCGACGATGTCGATGCGGGTGTGCTCTTCGCCGCTGGGTGCGGGGGAATCGATCAGATCGATGTCGTCAGCCAAAACTCTGGTAATCCATGTGCTGTTAGTGACAGATGTGCAGGGAACGAAGCTTAGGGGAGGGGGCCCGCGAGCGCCACTGATTGCGGGAACCGAAGCGCCGTTTCGGGCGCTTTTTCCACATATGGGTGCCGGTTGCGCCGATAGTAAGTATTAACCGAGGGACAGGCCCGCATTCAAACACCGTTCAGCGCATTTCGGCTACACAATTTGCAATGAGACGCAGAAGCGGCAAGGGCCGCATCCTTTTTCGAGTTTAGCGCCTCAGGCGCTCGTAACCTGATCCACTCTTGGGAGTTTTCGAATGATTTTTACTCGCCCTAATACTTTCTCGCGTCCGTTTTCGGCAGTCGCGATGGCGCTCGTGATAGCCGCGAGCGGCGCCGTCGGCACTATTGCCCTTCCGGAACCCGCGCACGCCCAAGACCAAGGTGAAGAGCGCAAGCCAGAGTACTCAAAGGAGTTCATCGCAGCCTATCAGCCCGTAGAGGCGGCGCTCAAGGCGGAAGCACCAAATCCAGCCGCTGCGAAAGCATTGATTCCAGCCTTGGTGGCCGCCAGCAAGAATGCTGATGAAAAGCGTGCCACCGGCGGAGTCATGCTCAATCTAGGCAACGAGACCGATGATGCAGCGCTGCGTCTTCAAGGGATCGAACTGATGCTGGAAAGTGGCATCCTCGAACCCAAGCTCGAGGGGCAGCTAAGTTTCGCGGCTTATCAGGCGTATCGCGACAACAACAATATCGCAGCGGCGAAAACTGCTCTGTAGCGAGCGATAGCCGTGGACCATACATTTGAAGCGACGATGACCGACGGTAGCCAGCGCACTTTCGGTGCGGATGACATGCGCACCATGATAGCGGATCTATACTTTGAACAGGGCAATTATACCGAAGGCCTCACCTACCTGTCGAGCCAGATCGAAGAACGCCGCGGTGCTGGCAGACAAATTCCGGAAAACTGGATCCGCAAGGGGCTCTCTACTGCTTACGAAAACGAAATTAACAATGAGACGCCGAAATACGTCGCACTGCTCGCAGAAAATTATCCCAGCGATGTGGTGTGGGGCGATGCAGTGATCGTGACATTGAACGCGAACAGCTATCAAAATCCGGAAGTTCTGGACTTACTGCGTCTCTCACGACGCACAAAGGCGTACAATGACGCTCGCGTATTGTCGGAGTACGTCGAAATCTTGGATCCGCGCCGCTATCCTGGCGAGGTTGTCGCGGTAATCGACGAAGGTAGTGCTCTCGGGGTGATCGACAAGTCAGATCCGTTTATCGCGGAAACGCGTACCGAAGCTGCGGGCCGCGTCGAGACAGATCGAGCCGATTTGCCGAGCCTTGCTACTGATGCTCGAGCATCTGGAGCCACTCTAAAGACGCTTGTGGTCGCTGGCGACACTTTCCTGAGCTATGACCAGCCAGCGGAGGCCGAGGAATTCTACACGAAAGCCTTGGGCATGTCCGGCGTTGAAACGCCATTGGTTCTAACTCGTCTCGGCATCGCGCAATATGATCAGGGTAAGTATGCCCAAGCTATCGAAACCTTCAATAAAGTCGAAGGTGCCCGCAAGGATATCGCCAATCTTTGGGCAATTTATGCGGCGCAGAAGGCCGGCGTGTAATCAGAATAGAAAACTAGATAAGTAGAGCGGCGCGGTTTCCACTAGGAGCCCGCGCCGCATCCATTTCTAGCGAAGCCGTTTTACATACAAGGTATTGTCGCGCCGTTCGACTTTGAACTGATCCATAGACTGGAAAAGGTCCGACAGGCGTTTGAACCCGTAATTTCGCACATCAAAGCTCGACCGATTTCCCGCGAGACTACCTACCTCACCCATTTGAGCGAAGCCATCTTCGTCGCGGTTTGCAGCCTTCCATGCGGTCCCGAGGAGTTCAACAAGCTCATCATCGATTGTCGCCTTGGGTTTTTCACCCGGTGCTTTGGATGGGGTAGCTTCGTCTGAAGCCCCGGCAATCAATGCATCAATGTCGATGAAACGTGTACAGGCGCTTTTGAAAGCATCCGGAGTTTTGTTCTTGCTCCCGAAGCCGTAAACGATCAGGCCATCCTGCCGAAGCCTGGTTGCGAGTGGGGTAAAGTCGCTGTCGGAACTCATGATGCCGAACCCGTCTACCTTACCTTGATACAGCAAATCGATCGCGTCGATGGTCATGGCCATATCAGTGGCGTTTTTGCCCGCAGTCAGGTCGAATTGTTGTTGCGGACGGATGCCATATTTATGGGTAATCTTGTCCCATTTCGCGAGATTGTTCTTCGCGAAATTACCGTAGGCGCGTTTGATATTAACTTGGCCCAATTCCGCCATTACGGTGAGGACAGGATCGATACCGCGAGGGGTCGTATTGTCCGCATCGATCAGTAGAGCAATATTGTTCAGGTCTTTGTCTGCCATGTTCGATCACATGACGGTCTAATACGGTAAGGGCAAGTCAATCTGCAGCAGTAAATTCGCCGGTCTCAACGTTCAACAACCGAAGAATGCCATCCGAGATCGCAAAATGCGCGCCGCGAAGAGCCAGCTCCCCGCTGTGAACTTTTTGGGCAACATAAGGGAAGGTCGAAAGATTAGCCAAGCTGACTTTCACGGCTTCCAATTCCATCGCGAGTTCCGCATCGCGACCTTCCGTCCCCAGAGTAGCGGCGATCGGTGCCCGCGCCTCATCGAGCATATCCACCCAATGCGCGACGAAACCGCCTTCCCCTACCTCATTTCCGTGAAGGTCTTGCGTCAGCGCTGCTTTGCAGCCGCCGCACAATCCATGACCCATAACGACGATTTCACGCACGTTGAGAAATTGAACTGCGAATTCGACTGCGGCTGAAACACCATGCCGCCCCGGTGTAGTCTCAAACGGGGGAACGAGTGCAGCCACATTTCGCACAACGAAAATTTCACCCGGAGCTACGTCGAGTATCTGAGCAGGATCTACCCGACTGTCCGAACAGGAAATCACCATAACCTGGGGTGATTGGCCCTCGGCGAGCGCCTTCCACCGATCACGCTCTTCCTGCCACTCGGTAGCGCGGAATTTACGATAGCCCTCGATCATTTGCTCGAATGTCTTCATGTGATCGCTGCTGCCCAGATTTGTCGGCCGCTGCAAGGCCAAGGACATCTTCCCGATGGGGATATCCAAGGTTGCGAGAAGGGTTGCTGAGGCCTAGATGGGCAGCGCAATGAACGACCTCTCAAATACGCCCAAGCCCGCCGATAGCGGAGGCGAGCAGCCTCGCAAGCAACGCAAGCCTGACTGGATCCGTGTGAAGGCACCGGTCAGCAAGGGCTATCACGAAACCCGCAAGTTGATGCGCGATTTGTCGCTCAACACCGTGTGCGAGGAGGCCGCCTGTCCGAACATCGGCGAATGTTGGGACAAGAAGCATGCCACAGTGATGATCCTAGGCGATGTCTGCACACGCGCCTGTGCATTCTGCAACGTCAAGACAGGCATGCCCCGGCTGGTCGATCCGATGGAGCCCGAAAACGTCGCCATTGCGGCTGGCCAGATGGGCCTCAACCATATCGTCATAACAAGCGTAGACCGCGACGATTTACCCGACGGCGGCGCAGATCAATTCGTAAGAGTCATCAAGGCCCTCCGCCGCGAGACGCCCGACACGACGATCGAGATACTCACACCCGATTTCCGCGGCAAGATGCGCGCTGCGGTCGAGAAAATCTGCGAAGCCGGGCCGGATGTTTACAATCACAACTTGGAAACCGTGCCGCGTCTGTACCCCACGATACGTCCCGGAGCGCGCTATTATGCCTCTCTCAGGCTGTTGGAAGAAGTGAAGGCGCATGATCCGCTCATCTTCACCAAATCCGGAATTATGCTCGGATTGGGCGAACAACGGCTCGAAGTGCATCAGGTCATGGACGACATGCGGAGTGCAGATGTCGACTTCATAACCATGGGTCAGTATCTTCAGCCAACACCAAAACATGCGAATGTCGAAGAATTCGTCACCCCTAAGGCTTTCGCCGCCTACGGTTCGATCGCGCGGGCGAAAGGCTTTTTGCAAGTCGCATCGAGCCCCCTGACGAGGTCGAGCTATCACGCGGGCGAGGATTTCGCAGTCATGAAAGGTGCGCGTGAGAAACGTTTGGCGAAGGAGCAGGCAAGGGCAAAGGTCTGATGCCTGGAATACACGAGACGCGCCGTCTTCCTTATAGCCGCAAGCAAATGTTCGACCTCGTCGCAGATGTAGCTAACTATCCCAAATTCCTGCCTTGGGTCGTGGCCACAAGGGTACGCAGCGATAGCGAAACCGAGATGGAGGCAGACATGCTGGTCGGTTTCAAGGCGATCCGTGAAAAATTCACTTCGCGCGTGATCAAGAACCGGCCTGAACACATAGAAGTTTTTTACGTAGATGGACCGCTAAAGGATCTCGATAACAACTGGACTTTTAAGAGCTTACCGGACGGCGGCTGCGAAATAGATTTTTGCGTCGAGTTCACCTTTCGTAATGCCGTTTTTGAAGCGTTGGCCGGGCAATATTTCGATCGTGCGTTCCGCAAGATGGTTGAGGCATTTGAAAAGCGTGCGGACGAACTCTATGGACGTGAAAATGCGGCCGCCAACCTTTAGGGCAAGAGCAGTTCAAGTGCACAAATAGTAGCTTCCCGCCGAATGTCTGCGCGCGAAGTTGGCTCGAACTTCTTCAGTTCACCTTCCGGCGTTCCCTCGTGTCCACGAACTACACGGGCGAAAACAACAGTCCCGACAGGTTTGAGCGCTGTTCCGCCAGCAGGACCGGCGACTCCGCTGATCGCGACCGCGACATCCGCATTACTCGCTGCGAGAGCACCTTTCGCCATGGCCCAGGCACAAGCGATTGAAACCGCACCGAAGGTTTCAATGATATCCAGTGGCACGCCCAGCGCTTCCATTTTGGCATCATTCGAATAAGTCACGAAACCGCGATCAAAGACGAGTGAGGAACCAGGAACTTCCGTTAGGGCTGCCGATACTAGTCCCCCGGTGCAACTCTCCGCCACCACCACTTTGCGGCCCGCCGCTCTATTCGCCTCCACTACGCGCAGGGCGAGCGCTTCGATATCGTCGGGAAGTAGAGTCTGGAGCGTCATGCGCGTCTCCGATGTCAATTTCGGATCACGGTGGCAACAGCCTGTGCGGCAATTCCCTCGCCTCGTCCGGTAAAACCTAATCTCTCGGTAGTGGTCGCCTTCACCGATACCGCGTCTATGTCAACGCCAAGCAGTTCTGCAATTCGATGCCGCATGGCATCGCGGTGGGGGCCAATTTTCGGCACTTCACAAATAATTGTCAGGTCGACATTACCCAACCGATAACCCGCTTTTCCCACCAATTCTGCAGCATGTGCAAGAAAGTGACTACTTTTTGCACCCTTCCATTGAGGGTCCGAGGGGGGGAAGTGACTGCCGATGTCACCCTGGCCAATCGCGCCAAGCAAGGCATCGACGATCGCATGGAGTGCGACGTCCGCATCGCTGTGACCGGCGAGCCCCTTGTCGTGATCAAGTTTGATACCGCCGAGCCAGAGATCCTCCCCCATAGCCAGCTTATGCACGTCGAAACCGGTGCCTATCCGGACCGGAGGCAGCTCGGGCATGAAATCCTCCGCAAATGTAAGTTTGCTCAGCCGCTCATCCCCTTCAATCAATGCGATCGGACCGCCGACAGCAGCGAGGACTTGAGCATCGTCGCCCGCAGTCAGTTGTCCCGACCAAGAACGGTGAGCGTCGAGAATTTCCTGGAAGCGAAACGCTTGCGGCGTCTGTACTCGGCGTAGCTTCTGACGATCCGCGCTACCCACCATTACCCCCCCGTCACTAATGGCGAGGCTGTCGACTACCGGAAGTACGGGGATGGCCCCGAGATGCTCATCTAGCGCACTCACTAGCGAGTGGATAACATGGACCGGCAGAATTGGGCGTGCCGCATCGTGAATTAACACACGTTCAGCCAGCTTAAGTGCTTCCAATCCTATTCGCACCGATTCCTGCCGCGTTTTGCCACCAACCACCGATTCCCAATTCGAAATTCCGGCCAGTGCGCAATTTACCAGTTCCTCCCCACCGTCAGGTATCACCACAATCAGGCGATCAACTCCCGCACTGATGAGGGTCTCGACCGAATGACGCACCACGGGCTTTCCCCGCCACATCGCGAATTGCTTCGGAAGCGATTGGCCGGCGCGTAGTCCTTTGCCCGCCGCCATCACGATAGCAGCGAAATTGGGGGAGGGTGGGGCGGCGTCCTGCATGGCGATGCCGCGCGCTA
>CAYPGL010000003.1:10853-23806 GCA_964410035.1 uncultured Qipengyuania sp.
TTGAGGTTTCCGCTGCAACGCACTATGTGCTGCCCAAATTTTAGGCACCACGACGATTATGTTAGCGCAAACCCCTCCTCCATCTCCGCCGAATCCAATCCAAGTCGGCAAGGTAGCTATCGAAACGCCGGTTATTCTCGCGCCGATGACAGGGGTCACTGACCTGCCCTTTCGGAAACTCGTGCGCAGATACGGTTCAGGGCTCAATGTCACTGAGATGATCGCAAGTGAGGCTGCTATCCGCGAAACCCGCCAATCTGTACAGAAAGCGGCGTGGGATCCGATCGAGGAGCCCGTCTCGATGCAACTAGTCGGATGCGATCCGGTCAGTATGGCAGAAGCAGCCAAGCTCCAGCAGGACAATGGCGCTGACATCATTGATATCAACTTCGGATGCCCGGTTCGCAAAGTCGTTGGACAGCTTGCTGGATCAGCCTTGATGCGGGAAGTCCCACTTGCGACAAAGCTGATCGAAGCGACTGTCAAAGCTATCGATGTGCCGGTGACCGTCAAGATGCGAATGGGCTGGGATCACACCGATCTCAACGCTCCCGAACTGGCAAGGATCGCCGAAGATCTCGGCGTGAAGATGGTCACCGTTCACGGACGTACGCGCAACCAGATGTACAAAGGCAGTGCCGACTGGAAATTTGTGCAGAAGGTCAAGGACGCCGTTTCCATTCCGGTTATCGTCAACGGCGATATTTGTACCATTGAAGATGCCGCCATAGCACTTGAGCAGTCGGGTGCAGACGGCCTGATGATCGGGCGCGGAGCTTACGGTAAGCCTTGGCTCTTGGCCCAAGTGATGCATTGGTGGCGCACAGGCGAATTGCTCGAAAGCCCCAGCTTCGGTGAGCAGTACGAGTTAGTGCTCGAACATTATCGGCACATGCTTGAGCTTTACGGGGCACAGGTCGGCGTAAAAATCGCGCGTAAACATCTCGGCTGGTATACTAAGGGAATGCACGGTTCCGCTGAATTTCGTAATCGCGTGAACTTCATTGATGATGCGGATGAAGTCGTCGATGAGTTAGAGCGCTTTTACGATCCCTTCCTTCATCGGCGCGCGGCGTGAATAGAGCCCCGGATACGCCTGATGCGGCTGCCCAAATCGCCAGTCTGATTTTCGCCGTATTGCTGCTCGACAATGATAATCGGATTGCAGAGGCCAATCCGGCCGCTGAGGATCTGCTAGGACGGAGCGCTCATCGGTTGCTGGGCTCAACCCTCGAAGAAACGCTTCGAATTGATAATGAGCGAGTACGCGAGAGCCTTTACAATTCCGGAGCACAGGTAATCGCTCGAGGCGTGTCCATTCAAGCGGGGCAAGATGTTCGGCAGGTCAACATCACAAGTTCTCCGATGCACGCGCATCCAGAATGGCGTGTCATAACGCTTTCGGAGGCTGGGCAGGAGGGTCAAGACGCCGATGAAGGTGACGAGCGGGTCGAGCTGCGCGCGCCTGCCGTTCTTGCACACGAGATCAAAAATCCACTTTCCGCAATTCGCGGTGCCAGTCAATTACTGGCCCGCCGGGTGTCCGAACGTGATCGGCCCCTCGCGACAATGATCGAAGGCGAGGTCGACAGGATCGCGCGTCTTATCGATAGAATGCAACAACTTGGCAGCCGCAGTCGAATCGAAACCGGCCCCTGCAACCTGCATCAAGCCATCCGCAACGCGATGGCGACTGTTCGCGCTGGGCGCGATGACGGGTGTGAGTTTGTCGAGGAATTCGATCCTTCCCTGCCTTCCGTCGAAGCTGACCAAGTGGCGCTGGAGCAGGTATTGATCAACCTTTTGGCCAACGGGTGCGATGCCTGCGTGGAAATCGAACATCCGCAGATATCGGTACGCACGCGCTTCGTCAGCGGACTGGTCTTTTCGGCTATCCGTCTCGGCAAGGCGACCCGGCTTCCGATTGAAATTACGGTCACCGACCCCGGGCCCGGGCTCCCGCCGGCCTTGCGCGATCATGTGTTTGAGCCATTCGTATCTGGTAAGCAGAACGGGCAGGGACTTGGTCTTGCGCTCGTCCGTAAACTGCTGCGCGACATGGGCGGACGGATCGTCCATGAACGTGACGAACGCGCGGGCCTGACCCACTTTCGGATCAACTTGCCCGTCGCGGACAGGAATTCGTCATGAGCCATAAGGTGCTTCTGGTCGAGGACGACCAGGCCATCGCTACTGTGATCACCGAAGCGCTCCGCGATGAGGGATTCGCCCTAACAGCATGCGCCAGTGTCGCAGAGCGAGATATACTGCTCGCGAATGAAAACTACGATGTCATGCTAACCGACATCATGCTGGAGGACGGTGACGGTCTCGATACCATCGACCGCGTGCACAAATGCGCACCCGATATGCCGATTATCGTTTTGTCCGCTCAGAACACGCTCGATACCGCGATACGGGCTAGCGATAGCCAAGCCTTCGAATATTTCCCCAAACCCTTTGATCTGGACCAGTTGGCCCACGCCGTCCGACAAGCAGTAGAACACCTTCCACGATCCGAAGTGGAGAAGAGCCGCGACGTCGGAAACGAACTGCCTCTGATTGGACGCAGCCGTGCGATGCAGGATGTTTATCGCATGATCACCCGCGTCCTGCGGAACGATCTTACCGTGCTCGTGACGGGAGAAAGCGGAACGGGAAAAGAGCTGGTCGCCGAAGCGATCCACCAATTGGGTTCTCGCCGGACCGGTCCGTTCGTGGCCGTCAATATGGCCGCAATTCCGCGCGATCTACTCGAAAGTGAACTTTTTGGGCATGAGCGAGGAGCGTTTACGGGCGCGCACTCCCAATCGATCGGTAAATTCGAACAGGCGAATGGCGGCACTTTGTTTCTCGACGAAGTCGGCGATATGCCCGCCGAAGCGCAGACGAGACTGCTCCGAGCCTTGCAGTCAGCCCGGATCAGACGAGTGGGCGGACGTCAGGAAATCGCAGTGGATGTGCGCATCGTGGCAGCGACGAACCGAGACCTAGCGCCAATGATCGCGAACGGGTTGTTCCGGGAAGACTTGTTCTATCGTTTGAACGTTGTTCCCATACATCTTCCTCCACTTCGAGAACGGATAGATGATATTGGCGTCCTTACTCTCCATTTTCTCGAAGAGGCGAGATACGAAGGGCTTTCCCAACATACGATAAGTGACGAAGCGATTTTCCGGCTGTCCAAACATGCATGGCGAGGTAACGTTAGAGAATTACGAAATTTTGTTTTTCGGATGGCGTTGATGGCCCGCAACGATATGATCCAAGCAGACCTCGTTGATGAACTCCTACCACCAAAAAAGGCACTCGGAGGCACTACTTCATTTTCATTCGAGACCGCTCTGACAGAATGGCTGGAACAGGAAAGACCCTTGGAGGGAACCGTTTATCAACGCACTCTCGCTGCTTTTGAAAAACCCCTGATCGAGCACGCGCTTCGAGAAACCCAAGGCAATCAGCTAAGGGCGGCACAGCTTTTGGGCATAAATCGCAACACCTTGCGCAAGAAGCTGAGCGAACTTGATATCCGACCCCATCGGTTCGCCCAGCGAGAGTGACGTCCAGTTCATCGTTTTTATGCTTGCAAAACTGCAACAGTAGCGATGTAAGACCGCCACGATGGCGAAGCAGGCCGCTCCCCAGACCCGACGCACCCCACGCTGGTGGCGCAAATTCGTCGTGACGTCGCGCAGGGCGAATTTGATCTCATTGATCGAAATCATTGCGGCGGTCACATTTCTCGGGATGGTAGCGACGACTTGGGGTGCCTTCAGTTCTGCACCGCCGGATGGCCAATTGCTCCCGAGCAGCCAGGTTGCGGTTCTTTTGATCGGTACATTGATCCCGGCAATGGCCCTTTTGATACTTGCGGGAAGACGGCTAGCATTGAGGCGTGCGGCAGGCAGCACGGCCCGACTTCATGTGCGTCTCGTATTCTTTTTTTCGATGGTAGCCGCCGTTCCCACGCTACTTGTTGCCGCTTTCGCCGCAGTGTTGTTCCAGTCGGGAGTCGACTTCTGGTTCTCTGACAATTCCCGTGGATTGATGGAAAATGCCAACGCGCTCGCAGAAAGCTATTACGAGGATAACCAACTGGATCTGGCGCAGGAAACGATTTCCATGGCGATGGATATGCGTGCCAACCTGCAGCAAATTTCGGTGACCGATCCCGATTTCATGCTAGTTTACGAATATCAGGCACAGCCGCGCGACGTGGTCGAAAGCGCGATCTTGCAAACCCTGCCGGACGGAACGGCGCGCACGGCAGTTTTGTACAATATTTCGGAAAACAGCGATCCGGTTGCTTTCACTGAGGATAGCTTGCCGGCCCTCCGAAGAGGAGAGCAGGTGGCGGTTCAAGGTAGTCCTGAGCGGATCGAGGCCCTGGCACCGATCGACCGGGCGGCGGGCATCTACCTTTACACCGCGCGAAATGCGGAAGGGGCGAGCTTCCGTAGTTGGGAACGGGCACGCACGATATCGGGAGCGTATGATGAATTGACATCGCGTGCTCGCGCACTTCAGCTCCGCTTTAATCTCGCGCTGTTCTTCGTAAGTCTTGCCCTCGTGGGAATTGCAGTATGGTTCGCGCTGCGCTTTGCCGATAGACAGGTTGAGCCGCTCACAGACCTTGTCGCCGCAGCCAGAAAGGTAGGTGCCGGCAATTTCGGTATGCGTATAGAAGGTCGCACCGGTGCTGACGAAATCGGTCTTCTGAATCGCGCGTTCAATCGCATGACAGCTCAACTTGAGCGTCAGACCGACGCCCTCGTTTCCGCCAATGCCGAACTGGAGGAGCGTCGCAGCTTCATCGAAGCCGTACTTGAATCCGTCAGTGCCGGGGTAATCACGATAGATGGAGAACGACGCGTCTTGCTGATGAATGCGCCCGCTCAGACAACGTTGCTGGAGGGAGGGCAGGGAAGTGCTCAGCCGGAAATGCTTGACGAAATGGCACCGCAGATCGCCGCGATGGTCGCTGCAGGACTTGATCGAGGAGTTGTCAGCCACAACCGACAAGGAGAATTGATGACCCTCGCCGTCAAGCTTGTGAAAGAGGGCGATGGCCATGTCATCACTTTCGAAGACATTACTCGTCAACTCCTCGACCAGCGCCAGGCGGCCTGGTCTGATGTAGCAAGGCGCATCGCTCACGAGATCAAGAACCCGCTCACGCCGATCCAATTGGCGACGGAGCGTCTTAAGCGTCGCTATCGAAAGCAGATAGAACAGGATGGGGAGCTGTTCGACGAACTGACCAGCACGATCGTCCGACAGGTCGGGGACCTGAGAAAAATGGTCGACGAATTTTCTAGCTTTGCACGCTTGCCAAAACCTGTCTTTCGTCCGGAAGATGCGCTGGATTTGATACGTCAGTCGATCTTTCTTCAGGAAGTTGCCAACCCTGAAATCAATTACGGCCTTACGGCTCAATTAGATGACGGGCTCAAAATTCAGGCGGACCGCCACCAGTTGGGACAGGCAGTCACGAATATTCTTAAGAACGCTGCAGAAGCAATCGATGCGCGCGCAGCACGTGCGGATACCGACTACCGTGGACGAATTGAAGTTGAGGTAAGCCAGGACGAATATGCGATCGCGATCGCAATCGCCGATAATGGAATTGGGCTTCCCCAAGACAGGGAGCGTATTCTCGAGCCTTATGTGACGACCCGTGAAAAGGGTACTGGGCTAGGTCTCGCGATCGTCAATAAAATCGTTGAAGAGCACGGAGGAGAGATGAGTTTTTCATCAGTCGAGGGGGGCGGGACTCGCGTAACCTTGCGTTTTTCGAAAGATCCACATCGCACCGCCGACACACCTAACGACGCAAGAACTGGAAGCTGATCATGGCACTAGACATTCTCATCGTCGATGATGAACGCGATATTCGCGAGTTGGTCGCAGGCGTATTAAGCGATGAAGGCTACGAGTGTCGGACAGCAGCGGACAGCACTTCAGCCCTTGATGCGGTAGACGAGAAACGGCCAAGTCTCGTCTTGCTCGACGTATGGCTGCATGGAAGCCAGATGGATGGGCTCGAAGTACTCGATGCGATTAAAGTCCGCGAACCCGAGCTTCCGGTCATAATCTTTTCCGGTCATGGCAACATCGATACGGCAGTCAGCGCCGTAAGTCGCGGAGCAATGGATTTCCTTGAAAAGCCCTTCGAAGCAGAACGCCTGCTCCATCTCGTAGAACGCGCCACCGAAACTGAGCGGTTACGGCGGGAGAATACACGCTTACGCGAAGGTTTGGGAGAAGGAGGCGAATTCACTGGGAATTCCGCCGTTATCAACACAGTACGCGCTACCCTCAAACGCGTTGCGCAAACAGGTAGCCGCGTTCTCATCAACGGGCCGGCTGGTTCCGGAAAAGAAGTTGCGGCACGATTGCTTCACAGCTGGTCGACGAGGGCGGAAAAACCCTTCGTTATCGTGAATTCTGCACGAATAACCCCCGAGCGCTTCGAAGAAGAGCTTTTCGGCGAGGAATTGGATGGAAAGCTGGTGCGGGCTGGCTTGCTCGAGACCGCCGATGGCGGGACACTTTATCTCGACGAAGTGGCCGACATGCCCCTCTCTACCCAGGCGCGGATACTGCGCGTGCTGACCGAACAGAGCTTCGTAAGGGTCGGTGGATCGCGGCAGATCGGCGTTGACGTAAGAGTGGTGTCATCAACTGCACGTGACCTTGCCGGCGAGATGGAGGCCAAGAACTTCCGTGAAGACCTCTTTTACCGGCTCAATGTCGTGCCTGTCGAAATACCTTCGCTTTCTGAGCGACGGGACGATATTCCGGCGCTCGCCGAATTCTTTTTCGCCCGGTATGCTGCAGAGCAGGGGATCCGACCACCCGCAATCAGCGAAGAAGCGATGGCCGCACTCCAGGCATATGATTGGCCTGGAAACGTGCGCCAGTTACGCAACGTGGTAGAACGTACCATAATTCTTACCCCGCGTGACCAGCTCGATACGATAGAAGCCGAAATGCTTTCTGAAGAGATTTCGGGCGGGAATTCGAGTGGTGGCGGCGGAATGGCTGCGCTCATGGGGGCGCCCTTGCGCGAAGCGCGCGAAAGTTTCGAACGGGAATACCTAGCGATCCAGATCCGCCGGTTCTCGGGCAATATTTCCAAGACGGCAAATTTCATTGGCATGGAACGCTCGGCCTTGCATCGTAAGCTCAAGCTACTCGGGATGGCAGAGCGCAAGGGCGGCGAGCACAAATAGCCCACCTGCAATTTTCCTCGGAAGCACCAGAAATATTTATTTATTGCGGTCGGGCACCGCAATCGCCACATTGCGTTTCAAATCCGGACCAAACACCCGGTGCCCGGACGCGGTGGGAGCGTCCAGACCGCGGCCATCGCATTGGCCGCCAACAACAGGGAGACACGCAAGATGTCTGGCGAACGCACGCTTTCCGCTCGCCCCAAGCCGAGCAAGCCGGCCCAGTCTAATGGCAGGCAACCGAGTTTACAGGACGCATTTCTCAATCTTCTCCGCAAGAACAAGACACCGGTGACGGTTTTCCTTGTGAAAGGCGTAAAACTTCAAGGGATCGTCACATGGTTCGATAATTTTTCGATTTTGCTCAGGAGGGATGGGCAGTCTCAGCTGGTTTACAAGCATGCTGTAAGCACCATTATGCCCGGCCAGCCAATCGATGCTTCACAATTCCCCAGTCAAGGATCAAGCGCCAAGCAGCGGCTCCTCCAAGACGTCTTTCTGAGCCGGGTGCTGGAGGCAGAGGCACAGGTGACGATGTTCCTTGTTAACGGTGTGATGTTGCAAGGCAAGATCGCAGCTTATGATCTGTTTTCGATGTTGCTCGAGCGGGAGGGTTTTGTTCAACTCGCTTACAAGCACGCTGTTTCCACCATCCAACCCGCAACTCCGGTCGACCTGACCGAGGAGTGGGACGAGGAAGAAAACTGAGCTTCGATGACGATCTCCTAGGCGAGGTGTCGCGCGGCGCGCGAGCCCTTGTCATTTGCCCTGACATTCGGGGAAGGAGCTATGACCTCGATGCTGAGAGCCGTCTGCGTGAGGCCGAAGGGCTGGCGCTTGCCATCGGTATCGAGATCAAAGACAGCTTCGTCCTTCCAGTGCGCGAAGTTCGGCCGAACCTACTCTTCGGGGCAGGGCAAGTCGAAAATATCCGGATTGCCTGCGAACAAAACGATGCCGAACTGATTGTTGTCGACGGTGCATTGAGCCCTATTCAGCAACGCAATCTCGAAGAGAAATTGTCGCGAAAGGTAATTGATAGAACCGGTTTGATACTCGAAATCTTCGGGGAACGGGCAGCGACCGCGGAAGGCCGATTGCAGGTCGAACTTGCTCATCTAGACTACCAGCAAAGCCGATTGGTTCGTAGCTGGACTCACCTGGAGCGCCAACGGGGAGGTTTCGGCTTTCTTGGTGGGCCAGGCGAAACGCAGATCGAAGCCGATCGACGGATGATCCGCCAGAGAATGGGGCGGTTGCGCAAGGAATTGGAACAGGTCCGCAAGACCCGAGGCCTGCATAGAGAGAGGCGAGAGCGCGCGCCTTGGCCTGTCATCGCCCTGGTCGGATATACGAATGCTGGTAAGTCCACGCTCTTCAACAGGCTGACCGGAGCCGATGTCATGGCCGAAGACCTTCTTTTCGCAACACTCGATCCAACTATGCGCGCCATCTCGCTACCGGGAGTAGAAAAGGCCATCCTCTCCGATACAGTCGGCTTTATATCCGATTTGCCGACCCAACTCGTCGCAGCTTTCCGCGCGACGCTGGAAGAAGTAACAGCCGCGGACGTGATCTGCCACGTTCGCGATATTGCCAACAGGTCTGCAGACGCGCAAAAAACGCAGGTTCTAGGCGTTCTCGCCGACCTTGGAGTTCTCCAGGATGAAGGAGAGGGGGCCCCAATCCCGATCCTGGAAGTCTGGAACAAGTGGGATCTTTTGGACGAGGAGCGAGCAGAGGAATTGAGAGATCACGTAGCCTCCAGAGACGATGTCGTCAAAGCATCGGCTATAAGTGGAGAGGGCATCGACACGCTGCTTGAGAAGCTGGGAGAGATACTCACTGAAAGAGCTTCGATCCATGAATTCGAACTTTCCGCGAGCGACGGTCGGCGCATCGCTTGGCTCCACGCACATGGTGATGTCTTGGCCGAAGAGGATGTGGGAGAGGATGGGGCCGGTCTGCTGCGGCGCTTTATTGTTCGGCTAAACCCCAAGGAACTCGGGCAGTTCGAAACATTATGAAGCGGACTTTTCCCGCCGTTTGACCTCCTGCCAAAGTTTTTCTTGGGCTTCCAAATTTCTCTCAGAAAAATCTCCGCCGGATAGATTTTCCATCGCTCGAAATCGGCGTTCAAATTTCGTGTTAGCGGCTCTCAATGCTGCTTCAGCATCCACACCATACGCTCTTACGAAGTTGACCGCAGCGAAGAGAAAATCACCAGCCTCTTCTTCGATTTCCTCAACAGAAGCCTGGTCAAGCTCCTCTATTTCTTCGAATACTTTTCTCCGCGGCCCATCAATGTCGGGCCAATCGAATCCATGCCGCGCCGCGCGCTTCTGCAGTTTCTGCGCACGCATGAGCGCCGGCAAGGCCAATGCTACGCCGTCTAGTGCACCAGTTTTTCCCGATGCCCCCCTTTCAGCGGCTTTGACATCTTCCCACCGGCCTTCTTCCATCACCCCGCCTTCGGCCCCGAAGATGTGGGGGTGGCGCTCCTCCATTTTGTCGACAATCTTGCGCGTTACGTCGGTGAAGTTAAAGTAACCGGACTCTTCTGCCATGCGAGCGTGGAAAACGACTTGGAATAGTAGATCGCCAAGTTCCTCTTCGAGGTCAGCCATGTCTGAACGTTCGATCGCATCGGCAACTTCGTAGGCTTCCTCGATGGTATAAGGCGCGATGGAGACGAAGTTCTGTGCGGTATCCCATTCACAACCATGCTCTGGATCCCGTAGGCGTTCCATGAGGCGAAGGAGGCGGTTAATCTGTGTCGTCATGGGAAGCGCATAAAAGTCGTAGCGAGAGAGAAAATGGAATAGAATCTGATCCCAAGGTAAGAATGATAATATATATTATGTTAAATGAAGTGTTGCTTGAGTTATGACATTCCGGTGAAGGCTCTTACCAAAAAATACGCACCACCAATGACCCCTACCCAAATCAATGCAGTCTTGACCATCCTGTTACCATTCAAATTTGGATCGCGTTTCAGTCCGACGATGTAAGCGACAACCAAGGCTGCCATCAGCGCCGCCCACGCAAACGTTCCGCCGTCTGCGTTCATACCTGAATCTCCATCCCATCGAAACCGACCGCTACGTCCTTCGGCACCTTTGCGCTGATCTTGTTGTAGTCCATAGACTTGTCCAAATGGGTCAATATCGTCCGCTTCGCCTTGACCTTGCTCGCCAGTTCGAGCGCCATATTTAAATGAGCATGGGTCGGATGCGGTCGTTCGCGTAAACAGTCGACTACCAGCAAATCACAGCCCTTGAAACATTTGATCATCGCCAGCGTAATCTCACTGAAATCCGTCGCGTAAACGAGGCTTTTGCCGTCAGCTTCAAACCGGAAGCCAGTGCTCTTCACAGGCCCGTGCGGCATTTCAACATCATCAAACGAAAAGCCGGCAACAAGCTGTACTTCTGATGTTTCTTTGAGCTCCACGATCGTGGGATAACCAAATTGTCCGGCGAAAACATAATCAAAACGTCGTCGCAGGCGGTCGCATGTGACACGACCTGCGATACCTGGCAGCGGATTACTCCGGTCATACCGCATTACCCGCAAATCATCGATGCCATGGCAATGATCGGCATGGTCGTGGGTCCAGAATACCGCATCGACCTTGGCAATACCGGTGGCGAGCAGCTGAGCGCGAAGATCGGTCGATGTATCGACCAGAATCCGCTGGCCGGAGCTGTTCTCGACGATTATCGAAACGCGCGTGCGCCGGTTCTTAGGCTCTAGAGGATCGCATTCACCCCAGTCGTCGCCGACGCGCGGGACGCCTGTCGATGTCCCTGAACCGAGCATGATTAGCTTCACGGAGCAGCCTTGCTGAAAAGCCGGTAGAAATTTCGGGATGTATACTCGGCTAACTGCTGGAGGCTTTCACCGCGCAATCCGGCAATGAACGCTGCGGTATCCCTTACGTACCTGGGCTCGCAAGGCTTTCCGCGATAGGGAACAGGTGCGAGGAAAGGGCTGTCGGTCTCCACCAGCAACCGATCCTGCGGAACGGTTTTCGCTATCTCCTGCAGATCCTTCGCGTTCTTGAACGTCACGATGCCTGAGAGGGAGATCGATAGGCCGAGTTCGAGTATCCTCTCTCCAAATTGAGCGGATGCAGTGAAGCAGTGGATCAGCGCAGGGAAGGCGCCCTTCTCCATTTCGTCCGCAAGGATTGCGATCGTGTCGTCTTCAGCATCGCGTGTGTGGATGATAAGTGGCAATCCGGTTTCGCGTGCGACTTCGATGTGGATGCGGAAAAGACGCTGTTGCTCGGAGCGGTCGGAATGATCGTAGTAGTAATCAAGCCCGGTCTCGCCGATACCTATGACACGGGGATCGCGTGTGGCTTCGAGCACCTCATTATAGGTCAGATCCGGATGATCGTCAGCATTGTGCGGATGAATGCCGACACTCGCCCAGACATCAGTGTGGGCGTTGGCCGTTCCGACGACCCGATTCCACTCCGCCTTTCTCGTCGAGATGTTCAGAAAGGCTCCCACCCCTGACCCGCGCGCACGGTCGAGGATCTCAGACTGATTTTCCACGACACCTTCGTATTCCAGATGACAATGGCTATCGACGAGCATCAGGCCGCCTCCGCTTCCGGCATTTCGAGGCGCGGGAAGGCGGGTGTGGGTTTTTCGATGACCTGTCCCGCCGCGACGAGCGCGCCGAACCAGCCTTCGTCGGACAGATCGGTATAGGTGCGGCGTTCTGCCGTGACGCCCAGCTGGTCGAGCACCGCCGCCGCCTTTGTCGGAACTACTGGCTGGATGGCGATGGCGAGGTCGCGGATCGCCAGGAACAGCGTTTGAAGCACTGCCTTCATCCGCTCGGGATCCGACTTCTTGAGCGACCAAGGAGCCTGCTCGTCGACGTAGGCGTTGCAGGCAAACACAGCCTTCAGCCAGGCTTCGATTCCTACACTGAAGTTGAGCGCCTCGAACTCGCGCGGAAGCGTGGCGGCGCAGGCATCGCGTACGGTGGTAAGCAGCGCCTTATCGTCTCCGTTCGGCGCGAATGCCTCGAGCTTGCCGTCCATGTTCTTGTGAATCATGGAAAGCGTACGCTGCGCAAGATTTCCAAAGCTGTTGGCTAACTCGGCATTTACCTTGTTAACAAGCGCTTCCGCCGAATAGGTGCCATCCTTTCCAAAGACGACCTCGGCCATCAGAAAGTAGCGCAGGGAATCGACCCCAAACAGATCGATCAACTCGTTGGGATCGGTGACATTGCCCGCCGACTTCGATTCCTTGACTCCGCGATTGAGCAAGAATCCGTGACCAAAGACCTGTTGCGGGACGGCAATGTCCGCGCTCATCAAAAACGCCGGCCAGTAGATAGCGTGGAAGCGGACGATATCCTTGCCGATCAAATGCAGGCTGGCGGGCCAGTATTTTCGGAACATCTCGCCGTCATCGGGATAGCCCACGCCGGTGATGTAGTTGGTCAGGGCATCGACCCAGACATACATGACATGATCGTCGTGTTCCGGCACCTTCACGCCCCAATCGAAGCTGGTGCGGCTTACCGAGAGGTCCTTTAGCCCGCCTTCGACAAAAGCGATCATCTCGTTCCGGCGGCTCGCCGGTTCGAGAAAACCGGGTTTGTTAAGCAGTTCGAGCAGAGGCCCCGCATATTTAGACAGGCGGAAGAACCAAGTCTCTTCCTCGGTCCATTCTACCGGGGTGCCTTGCG
>CAYPGL010000004.1:0-23581 GCA_964410035.1 uncultured Qipengyuania sp.
GTAACTACGACGATATCGCCGAGCTGGTGAAGGAAAGCCCCCGGGGCCGTCAGATCATGCGCCTGGTGCGTGCGTCCAATGCGCTTGCCAGCATCAAGACGGTTGCCGCCTATGGCGAACTGTTCAATTCGGCATATTGGGCGAGTCGTCCCTATCGGGGAACCGAAGAGCACTTGTCGCGGGCATGCGAATCCCTAGCCGAGTACCTTATTCAGGATGATCGCAACGGCGTTTTCCGCCGCCTCGCTTCGCGGCTGCGGGTCGATGCACTCAAGCTTCACCGCCTCTTCGAACTGGTACCCGACGAAGATCCCCATCCCGAGCGCGAGCAGGTTCGGCGCATGATCGGCGTCCTACAGGCGCTTCGCTTAGCGTTGCTTCAGCACATGTTCCTGAAGGCGGTGTCTGTCCCGCCCTTCAGCCGCGCCAACGACATCAGTCGACGCGACGTGCTGGAAATGGTCTTCACCCTTCGGGTGGACGAAGCACTGGCGCAGATGCGGCGCGCGTTCCCGGCCAGCTACCCGGTTACCGAGGACTTCGCGATGCACGAAAAGGCCCAGTATCCGCGGTCGGGCAGCGACAGCTACGACGCTATTCGCCGGGATTTCATCGATCCGATCGAGGATGCGCATGGCCTCAACCTTCGGATCTCAACCTCCATCGCCAACCTGTTTGGCGCGCACGGCTAGCTACTCGCTCTGCAAGCCCCATTGCTCAAGAGCGGGCGAGATGAAGGTCTTGGTTTGCTCCCCGAGCAGTGCCTTGCGTGTCTGGCGATAACTCTCGACCGCTGCCTCGCCATATTGTCCGCGGATCGCCTTGGCCCCCATCTGCGCGTCCTTGCCCCAATGCATCGAAAAGGGGATGCCTGCCCTTTCGAGCAGCTGTTGCAGCCGTACCGCCGCTGCGGGCGCATCGGTGCCGAGGATGAAGTTCTTCGGCAAGCCATCGATGTTGATGATCGCGTTGTTCTCGAACCGCAAGAAACCCATCGTCGCAGGACTCTTCTTCGCAAAACGCACCGTGTAGACGAAGTCCTTGCTGAAACACCTGACGTTGTCCTGTCCACAGGACATTTCCTGCGCGATCCGCATCGCTTCGCCCAGTCGCTCGCGCGGTACGGCGATCGCCGCATTGTAGACGTCGACGCGGAAGCCCATCAGTACATGCGGATGCCATTCGGCGGTTAGCTGCGAAAGCGTGCGCGGCACATCGCGGTCGTCGCAGGAGGCATTTTCGCGGAAATCATCGATGACGAGACTCGGCACATCGATGAGGTCGCGAATACGCGCTTCAATATCTTCTGCTGGAAGCGGGTTGTCGGTCACCAGCACCGATTGCGGGATATTGACCAGGCCCTTCGCCGCTTCCCGAGCGATTGTATCGAGTGTGGTGGATTCGATCTGGGACCCCAATGCTTCTGGTTTCCCGTCGGTATCGATGCCGAGCCAGATCGTCTCGCAGACCTCGTGGTCTTCGCCGCCGAAAGGATCGAAGGTTAGCTCATAATAATGCGGCGCGCGCCCAGCAGCGATCGCGCCCATCGCAGCAGCGAAATTGCCGAGCTCGATTTGCTCGAACCAATCTGGAGGAAGCACGCGGGTGCGTCTCACCAAGCCGCAATAATACTCGTCTACCACCTCGATCAGGTAGGCCGATACAAAGCCCATGCCGCCCATGTGTACACGCACATCCGAGAAACGTGCTGGTTCGCCGACACTTGCAAATTGTTCCACCCATTCTTCACGCAGGACCGGTTTTTCTGGGTCGCTTAGCCAGACAGCCTTGTTCCGACCGGTCGACAGCACAATTGCGCGCACGTGGGTCTCCGCGCCTGTCTCCTCCATTGTCGATCCGTGCGAACCCGTGCCCACCAATCCGGCAAGCGACTGGCCCTTATGCGAGCCGCAGGTGCGCAATGAGAGGTCGCGTCCGGTTGAATGAAGGTAATCCATCAGCTGATGAATCTTGGTCCCACCGGTGACAAGCACGTATCGTTGTCGGTCTTCGACATGTGGGAGGAAGGCCTCCTCTGGAATTTCCCAGATACCTTCGTCGCGATCGGTTGTCACATGCGTGGAGAGGTTATGAAAGAGATCGCTCTGCGACCATCCCGAACCGGTGACGCACAGTTCGCGATCCTTGCCTTTCTCGCACTCGATGAATTCGCCAAGTACGCTGCGGCGGCGCCGCATTGCGTCAACAACATAGCCGTCGACTTCAACGACTTCGGCGACACGCCGATGGAACTTCATCAACGAACGATGCTCGTTCATCCAAGGGCCACCAAATTTGTTTTCGATCGTCGTCATCACCGCCCCCATTGAAAACCCCTTGATCCCGCGACCTTCAATATCCCTCCCTTCCGGCAAATCTATAGGCTAGAACCGACGGGGATTTTTCCGGGGGGAAGAAAGATGCTTTACGTCATTGTGACTGCAGTCGCGACACTGCTGGCCGTCGGGTTTTTAATGTGGTTCCTGCGCAAGTGGCTCAATTGGGGGCCTCAGTCGATTCATTCGCCGCATTTCGCACATCACATCCATAAGCCGCGAGCGAGCCGGTTCATCGCGGACATCCAGCGCGATGCAGGGATCGACCATTACGGTCCGCGCAAGGATCCGATGGCATGGGAACTGCGCAAGATGGTGGCCCGTAAAGCTGCGCTAGGCGGTCACGCTCTGGTCAAGGCGCTTCCCCGCGAGGCGGCGGACACACCCACCGAAAAGGTGCTGATGCTATCGGGCGGCGGTCAATGGGGCGCATATGGCGCCGGATTGTTCAAGTCGCTGCATGATGCCAGCCCGGATGCGCTTGCCATGAAGAACGTGAAGGTCATTACCGGAATTTCCACCGGTTCGCTGCAAACGCTCCTGCTGATGGTGGCGCTCGATGGCAACGCAAGGCGAGAGACCCGCCAGTATGCAATCGAGCGGTTGGAATGGGGCTATTCTCCGCGGCGCGAAAGCGATGTGGTGGACAATCGCGGCATGGTCCAGATGCTGCTACGAGGAGCCCAGGCTGGAACCGGCCCGCTGCGCAAGCGCATCCGCGATGCGATCTATGAAAATTGCGATGCGACCATGATCGAAGCCATCCGCGACAGTTCGATCGAGGGATATATCGGCTTCGTCGAAGCCAATTGCGGCCACTTCCATTACGCCGACGTGCGCGAATTGGTCAGGACTGCACCCGACACCCAGGCGGCGGTTGAAGCGCTGACAGCTGCGGCGATGGCCTCTTCCGCAATGCCCGTCTTCCACCAGCAGTTGCGCGTCACAGGCCTCGAACAGGGCGCCCGGTCACTGTATGATGGCGGCGTACGACGTTCGGTCTTTTTCGAGCGCGCGGTCGAGGAAATGCAGGAGGAGACGAAGAAGCTGGCGGGCAAGCCGGCAGACTCAAATCCTTCCAGCGCGGACCAGGCGAGAGTTACGCCCGATTTCTTCGTCGTCCGCAACGGGCCCACGGTGCGTACGCCAGCCCCCCATCTCGACGAAAGCGACGGCCCCCTCGGTAATGGCAAGCGCGGGTACGATCTGCTTGTCAACGAAAGCGAGATCGGGGCGATCGCAAACCTGCGGTTGCTTAATCCGCACGGCGATATCTGGGTTACCACAGCCGATGGCTGGGACTGTTTCGACTGCCAGTGCGCCGATGCCGTGTGCAGCAAGGGAGACGAAATGTTTAAACCGGGCTTCATGGCTTGCCTGCGTGATCTCGGCCGTCACAAAGCCCAGCGCGAGGACGGCCCTTGGTGGGAGTTGAGTAAACTCTGACGCTCGCTCAATGGCCACAGAAGGCTTCACATATACCGGCGGCATCAAGCGAACCTCGTGACCCAGTCACCCGCCCAGTGGTGCGATGTCCCACTCGCCTCAACACGACCAGACACCGCGGAAGCTTCTCAAAGAAGGGAAGCATTTGAGCTCGTCACAGTGTCTTGTGGATAACGACCTTGCCGGCCGGACTCACAGGAGGAACCTGAAAAACGTTCGTGGCCAAATCGAGGCCGATCGTGCTAATCTCCATAACGGATGGCTCCTTTGCTGGGGTTTGCATGATAGCAACCCATCTTGGCACCTGGATGCCGTGAGCGGGAGCCCTCCACCTCAATCGCTCTGAGCATCAATTTCGTCCAAAACAGACGTTAGGATGGCTCAAGATAGCCGAGCGATCGTGACCATTCGGACCAAATCGGAAAGCGTTTGTGCGTGCAGTTTCATCATTGCATTTGCCCGGTAGACTTCGACGGTGCGTGGACTGATATCGAGGTCGAACGCGATTACTTTATTCGCTTTCCCAGCAACCAGTCCTTCGACCACCTCACGTTCGCGGCCCGACAATAGCGCCAAACGCGTTTCAATTTCACGACGTTCCTCGTTCGCCACGTTGCCTTCCGACTTTTCTGCCAGAGCGCGGCGAATCGTAGATAGGATTGTGTCATCGTCGAACGGCTTCTCAATGAAGTCGAAAGCTCCAGCTTTCATTGTCTTAATCGCGAGGGGCACATCGGCATGCCCGGTTATGACAATAACGGGGACGGTGATATCCATCTGTTTGACACGTTCAGTCAGATCAACGCCGCTAATCCCGGGCATCCGGACGTCGGTGATGATGCACGCACCAGACAGTGGCGGTGACGACCGAAGAAAGGCATCGCCCGAGGCAAATGCGCGAACGCGTATGCCAGCCACATCGAGCAGGAATTCCAGCGAGCTTCGAGCACCCTCGTCGTCGTCAATGACATAAACGATCGCATCTTTCGTGGCGTCATTCGCCATCATACAATTCCTCTTTGCCAACCTTCTGGACAGTGAATCCGAACTCGGTTCCCCCCGCGCTGGACGCGCCCGCCCAGATACGCCCTCCATGTGCCTCAACAATGGTTCGGGAGATTGAAAGTCCGACCCCCATACCAGTCCGCTTGGTCGTTATAAAAGGCTGGAAAAGCCGCTCGGCCACCTCGATGTCGATGCCCGGTCCAGTGTCGCTTACTGTGACCTTCGCGAGATCATCGTCTGCCTGACCTATGGCGATCCGAAGGCGGCGCTCTGACGATATCGATTCAGCCATCGCATCGACCGCGTTACGGACGAGGTTGAGAACAACCTGCTGTATCTGAACCTTGTCGACCAGCGCGAGATCGATATCGGGATCGAACTCATATTGAACCCTGATGTCATGTTCTTTCGCCCCGACCAGCGCCAGCGCGCTGGCTTCCTCAACCAGCTTGGGCAAACTTTCGATCGTTCTCTCAGTTTCTCCCCGCGCAACGAAATCGCGAAGTCTGCGAATGATCTCGCCGGCACGAAGAGCCTGACCCGATGCTTGTTCGACAGCATCTGAAATTCGATTAAGCGGCGGGTCCTCGCGGGCTAACAACATTCGGCTCCCCTTCAGGTAGTTCGCGATGGCTGAAAGCGGCTGGTTGATTTCATGAGCAAGAGCAGATGCCATCTCGCCTAGAGCAGTGAGACGCGAGATATGGACGAGTTCGCTTTGTAATTCCTGAAGCCGGTCCTCAGCCTGTTGCCGCTCGGTTAAATCGCGGATGAAACCAGTAAAATACCTCTGTCCTTCTGCTTCCATTTCGCCGACTGCGAGTTCGATGGGAAACGTGGATCCATCATTGCGCTCGCCGACAACGATGCGTCCCTTCCCGATGATCCGCCTTTCGCCCGTCCGATAGTATCGCTCAAGATATCCGTCATGCGCTGTCCGGTAAGGATCAGGCATCAACAAACTGACGTTCTGGCCCATCACTTCGTTCGCATGCCAACCGAACATTTTCTCGGCCGTGGGGCTGAACTCATGGATCAGGCCCCTCTCGTCGATCACGACCATGGCATCCGGCACGGTATCGAGGATGGAACGGAGGTGGGCCTCGCGCCTTGCAAGACCTGCTGCCGCTTCTTCGGTTTCGATCCGGGCACGCTGAAACCATTCTCCTCCAACGGCGACCGCGACGCCGATCGCTACAAAAGTAACGGCAGCGATGATGTTTCCGCTTTCGACTGGACCGCTCAAACTGTCGCAAGCGAGTCCCACCGTCGCGCCGGCAACCGCAGCGAATGCACCGGCCCGAAGGCCGGATAGAGCGCTTGCAACGACCACGCCCGGAACGAAAAAGATGAAGGTGGCTCGCTGCCCGAGATCATCGGCGAAGATCACTCGTACGGCTACGCCTAGACCGATAGCCAGCAGCGCTACAAGGATGGCGTTAGTAAAGGACAGCCTTGGCAGAAAGCGGCTTACAAAGCTCTGTCCCTGCGCCTCCGGTAAAGCCCTTAGGGTGCTTGTCGTAGGGAGATCATCCAAATTTCGCGGTTCCGTTCATCGTCATAGATGCAGGACATCGGCGGCACTCTCCTTCCAATGGCTGCCACATGGAGAAGTTTCAATGACTGCACCGCTCATCGATCTTGGGGTCCACCATAAGCCTAGCGGGTTTTCGGACAAGATCGCATTCGGCTTTACCAAGGCACTGCGCTGGACGGCCGATACCTTTTTTGCCGAGCGTTATGGGCACCGTGCTGTGGTTCTGGAAACAGTGGCAGCGGTTCCGGGAATGGTTGGAGCGACTATCAACCACCTCGCCTGCCTGCGCCGCATGTGTGACGACAAGGGATGGATCAAGACGCTCATGGACGAAGCCGAAAATGAGCGCATGCATCTCATGACCTTCATCGAGGTTTCCAAACCGACCCTGTTTGAACGCGCTGTCATTATCGGTGTGCAGTGGGTGTTCTACCTGTTCTTCTTCGCACTCTACCTGGTGAGTTCGAGAACCGCTCACCGCGTGGTTGGCTACTTCGAGGAAGAAGCAGTGATCAGCTACACGCACTATCTCGCGGAAATCGACGAAGGCCGCAGCGAGAACGTACCCGCTCCAGATATTGCAAAGCGGTATTGGGGGCTCCCCGATGATGCGACACTACGCGACGTCGTTCTGGTGGTCCGTGCAGACGAAGCACATCATCGCGATGTAAACCACGGCTTTGCGAACGAACTCGCAGGTCTTCCGGTTGGCAATATCGTCGAATGCCCGCCCCATGTCACGCTCGAGCCGAACTGGAAGAAGGCCGCCTAATCGGCGGGCTAGACGGAGGAGGACGGATCGTGTTTCATCATCATGCCCTACGGTTGCTGGTTGAAGACCCGTCCGTTCTCGCTTCGCTGCAATTCTCGCTCTCGATCGAAGGTTTTGCAGTCGGAGACGATGCCTCCGCAGCCCTTATCATCGACGAGAAATATCGCGGGGACGGTGCGCAAATTCTCGAAGATCTGCGAGCGCAAGGGAACATCGCACCCGCCGTCTTTCTGGCGACTCATCCTAACCGTCGGCTACGCAACCGGGTTGCGACTTGCGGCGCGCTCCTGGTGGAGAAACCCTTGATGGGTGACGAGATTGGCCGGGCGCTCGGTGACTTCTACAATCTGGTAAAGGCAGCCTGAAATGAAACCTACAGACATGCCGACTCTTGAAAGTTACAACAGCACGCCGACTTTCACGGAGAGTAGCGTCCCGGCCGGACTTTTAGCCGATCATTCGACCAAGGACGGTGTTTGGGGCCTGATCCATGTCACTCAGGGACGACTTCGCTATTGCATCACCGATCCGGGACGCAAGCCCGAAGAATGGGAACTGAATCCCGACAGCGACCCCAGCGTGGTGGAACCCACAATTCTCCACCGGGTCGAACCTATGGGTCCTGTGCAGTTCCACGTCGAGTTTCTCCGAACTCCGACAAGCAATGCTGCTGCCAGAACTCCGAGCAAGCAGACGAAGTCATGACCGCTCAGAACGACAGGAATACTGTCACTTCGGATGCGCGAGCCTATGCTAAGCGCAAACGCGAAGAAAAGCGTGCCGAAGCCAAAATGATCGGGATCGACACGGATTTCATCAGTCATCTCGTGGAGACGTTTTACGCGAAGATCCGTGACGATGGGCTACTTGGTCCGATCTTCGCGGAGCGCATCTCGGACTGGCCCTCACATCTCGCCCGAATGAAGGCATTCTGGGGGTCGGTGCTGCACAATAGCGGTGAGTTCTCTGGCAATCCCATGCTGAAACACCTTGCCATTCCGGGCCTCGAACTGCGTCATTTCGAGCGCTGGCTGCACATATTTTATGAGACGCTGGGCGAAATCGAAAGCCATCGTAGCGCCACCGAACTTGTCGGAGCCCGCGCCCGGATGATTGCTGACAGTTTGCTAACCGCCATCACAATGCGCCGGGAAGGCCTAGCCGGAGGGCGCGCAGGAAAGGACCTTCCTCATGTCTGATGCTCTCGTTCAAACGTCCGTTGCGCTTGACGCGCATCAAACGCCAGAGGTGCTGGCCGAAATTCCAAACCCCGGTTATTCCAGCTGAAGCGAATGATAATGAGCGGCAGTCTCATCGGCCGCATCCCGAGGGGAGAATGTTTGAACTGCCCCGGAACATCTGGATCGCAATGGTCGGGAGCTATGCCGTCTTTCTTGCAGCCTTGCTCCTCGCGACCGGCGGGAACAGGGCAGCTTTCGCAATCGCTATCTGCGGAGTTTATATCGCCATGTTCTTCGGCGCGGCCCGGGTTATGCTCAATCAATCGCCCCCTCAGCCGCAAAGCCCCATCAAATGGCAGAGTGGCCAATTGTGGACTGCGTTCGGACCACTTGGCCGATCGGAAGTCTACGTCCAAGTGCTCATCGTGCCGGTAACCGCCGCAATATTCGCAATCGGAATCGGCATAATTTCCGCAGTTGTAGGCTAAAGCGACTTCAAAGAAGTCCAAAATCTATTCGGTGACGCCCAAACCCGCGGTCCGGCTGAGACCGACTAGGGCTGCGGATTGATTGCCTCCAGCGAAAACACGTCGCCAAAGCCTGCTGGCACTAAGACCGTGGTTCGCTTGTCAGGGGCCCTCGTTTTGATGGTCATCGTGTCCGATGCCGCCCACCGGGAGACGGCAGGAATTTCGACGGTGGCTTCACCTGCACTGAGCCTTTGTCCGGAGTAAGATCCGCCGCTCCCCGTGAACCCCATTATGGCCGCAATGAGGATGGCAGCCATCGCCACCCAGCCGATCCGGACCGCAATCCAGAACCGTTCTTGGAATTTGCGGTCGGTTTCGACGTCAACTTTGGGGCCAGCCGCCTCCATCAGTTCACTGTGTGCATCTCTGCCGGGGGAAGGCCCTGCTTCTGCGCAAGGGATTGGAGTTCCTCTTTTTTCGACAGCATGCGACGACCGAGATCTTCCAAATCGACATCGGCAGCACGAGCTTGCTGGAACATGTTCTCGTGCTGTTTTTCCTCTTCCTTCACATGATGCTCGATCTGCTCTTTGAGGACCGTCACCTTCGCGTCGTAGAATTCTTCGTCAGGGCTGCCTTCGGCGATCTCGTTCACAAGTAACTTGGCACCGTCATGCTCGACATAAGCTTCTTTGAGCAGGCTTTCCTCCACCTTGCCTTCCAGGGCAGGGTAGAAAATTTCTTCCTCGATGATCGTGTGAATTTTGAGCTCGTTGCAAATCTCGTTTGCAATATCGGCTTTACGCTGCGCGCCAGAGGACTTTTCGAACTTGGAAAACAGGTCCTCGACCTTGCGGTGATCGCTCGCCAAAATGTGGGTGGCGTCGAAATCGGTTTGACTAGCCATGTGTATTCTCCTCACACACCAGAAAATAGTGACCGTCGAGACGGTTCCGAAACTACGATTTCAGTGGTGCAAACCGTTTCGTCTTCAGGACCAGTCGAATGTATCAATATTAAACATACGGGCGTACCTTTGTACCGCGCGCGGCTGTGGCAGCCAGATACCAGCGGATGTCCACGAGTGTTACGATGATCTTGTCGCGGCTCAATTTTCGCGCAGGCATGCTGGATGAAACTTAAATCGGTGCCAATAGGACATCAGAGCTATGGCCATTACTGGCGGTAATCCCGTTAAATGCAGACGAAAAAGGTCGTGGCATCCCTCTTGGCGTCGTAAAGCGCCCTGTCGGCCACTTCGAACAAGCGTTTAGGGTTAAATTCTGTGTCTTGGGAAACGAAGGCCAATCCAACCGACACGTCGATTGGCAATAAGTCGCCGTTATAAAGTACTGGGCTCCGAAGGCTCCTGCTGCGCAATCGCACTCCCATCTCCGTATCGCGCCGCGATCTGCCAGACGGGAGCAAAACTGCGAATTCATCACCGCCGATCCGCGAAATGAGTTGCGCTTCGGGGAACGCCTTTCGCAACCGCTCTCCAAATGCAACCAGACATGCGTCTCCTGCCGAATGTCCCCACAAGTCGTTGAGACGCTTAAATTCGTCCAGGTCGAATAAGATCAGAGCCCCGACATTATCTTGCGTAGCCTCTTCAACAGATTGGTTCAGAAAATGCTGAAAGCGCGCCCGGTTAGCGACACCGGTAAGCGGGTCACACTCGGCCTTGGCTCTAAGCGCTTCCCACCTTGCTCGGTCTTCAGTTATATCTTGCTTCATTCCGTATAGAGTTTTGACTCTTCCGTTGGACCTTCGCGTCGCTGCGTTTATCCTTATCCATCGTTCCTGCCCGTCTGGCCGAACGATGCATGCGTCGAGCGCAAAGGCACCGGAGGTCTTGATAGCGTGCGATCGCTTCCGCTCAAGTTGCTCGCGTGATTGCTCACTATAAAGTTCGACAACGCTCTCGCGCTCGAGAGCCTGCTCGGCCGAAAGTCCGAAGAGCTGGAAAACTCCACCAGTCCAAGCAAGGCGTTCACTTCTGATATCGCACGACCACGCGCCCATAGCGACGAGAGACGCGGCTTGATCGTACAGTTCCCATGTGTTCACCTCGCCACCAGGTGAGAAGTTGGCGCTGCGATTGAAGGCATTGGGCGCGAGTATCTTATTCATTCTTTCCAGCTCAAGATAATGGGTCTGCGTGACATACCGGAGTAAATACCGCGTATATTCAGGTTTAAGCCCAAAACCAAAGGCAGCTTTCGGCCCCGTTGTTATATGAGCTGAATTCCGCAAATCATTAGTCAGCGCCTTGGGCGCCCACCTCCAGTGCACGCCGAGTGGAACACGCGCATCGTCTCACTCAGAACCAGGAGGAAGTCCTCAATCGCCCTTGCATTGAGAGCCCGAACGGCATTCTTGCTCTGCGCAGGGTGAATTTTCATGCGGCACGGCGGCAAAAGTCAGCGGAATGAGGCATCCATTTGCCAGAACCGAGTGGCTCCTGCCGATCATTGAATTTGGCTTGAGAATGCGTCGATTGACGGAGCCGACTGATTGAAAGCTCCTTGAACGCAATTCCTGCATTTCGGGTGTAAATTCAATCCATCGAATGATCGACAGCAGCTTATCAGTCCACCGCATAATCACGTGGGCGGGATCGAGACTAAGAAATAGCCGTCGCGTGCAATAGCATCGATTATTTCGTCAGGGGTGCTTCCGAGACGGGTGCGACCACCGGCCGACACATCTGTCTGACCATCGGCTCTCCACATCGACAAAGGTGTGGGGAGGTTTGAACGCGTTTTGCTGTTGCTGATTGCGATCGTTTGGCCATCAGCCTCGTGGAACCGATAGTAGATCAAATTTAACTTCCTGCAGATGGGGCTCTTGGAAAAAGATGCTGCGTGCCAAATACCCGTGGGCTGGCAAATGATGCGCAAAAGACTCGATGCCCAGAGCTAGCTAAATCGATGGCATCGAGATCCAGTCATAATTTCCGAAGTATCACAGAGCATCTCCATCCTGGTTCTGGCGCGCATGCTCTGCAAGTGCGAGTGAGAGATCGGTGTAGAGGTAGGACCCTACATAGTACTGGTTCAGGGTTTTCGAAGTTATCCCGGGTGGCAACGGCTCTTCATCCAAATGGAGAGCATTTCCATGGCTTTCCCCGTTATTGAAAGGTCCGTTTTCCTGCCCGGAAGAGGGGTCGCCTGCATAGGTTCCATAGATAATTGCTTGCCCGGAATTGGTAAGTGGGAGCGGTTCTGCCCCTAAACGTGAATCGCGCAGCTTGCGGATCTTGTCTGCATAAAGCGCGACCTTGGCGAAGTGACTTTTCTGCCCCGCATCGTCCCCCGATCCGCTAGCCTTCATTACTTCAACCTGGTGAGCATGCAGCAGTTCGTTGAGATCCATGTTCATTCCCCTCGCGGGCTAACCCGCCACTACCGTAAGTCGATCGGGAACGCCTTTTTAGCGCCCCCGATCAATTCAGGGACTAGCCCTGCTATTTAGCGGCCTGCTCGGCCTTGCCCTGCTCCATCTGCAGGTTCACGGCGCGAGCCTTGCCGCCATCGACTTGGCTGGTTTCATAGCCGAACCGCTGTCCCGAACTCGGCGTCTGACCTTCCTGCTGGAGGTCGGCCTTGGCGAAGTGGAGCGGCTCGCCGCCCTTTTCGGGGGCGATCGTTCCCGCACCTTTGCTGGTGTCGTAGCTCTTGATCGTGCCAAAATGTGTGATGGTGAATTCCCTTCGGTTCTCGCGCAGGCAATCGAAAGCGACCGCTTGTGCGCGGGCTAAGAGACGGAAAAGAAAGAAGGGAGGGTATCGTGCCCTCAGGACCGTCGATCGCGACTGGTAGCTGAACGAAATGTGGGAATAAATATTCCGAATGCAATGATATGGAGTAATATTTTTTCAATCTTCTACACAAAATCGGAAGGAAAGAAGAAACGGGTCGATGCGCGTATTGGCATTGTCGACCCACTGCCATTGAAATTGCACTATGAAACCCCAAGTTGAGAGTATCGGCGGCATCTCATCATAAGCGACCCCGACTGAGAGACCCCGCGCTCCCGCTTACGCATGGGAGGCAGTCCTTGTCTCAGACGACCAACATATTTTTATCCTCGCACCGCTCCGATCCCATGGGTCCCGTGAGCGTGCCCGGCCGCGATTTGCAGGAGGGATTTAAACGCTTCATGTGCGAGCCTTATCTTATCGATGGACGCAGCTATGCGACCCTCGCGAGCATAAGAGGCAGAGGTACACACGGTTGCACGTTCGGATTTTCGAAATGACGGCCGCTTCGGATGGACCCAACTATTTCGGGGTCCTCGGAACATTCGCCGCGCTGGCGCTACTCGTATGGGTAATGTTCTAATTTACCTCGTCAACTGATTGGCTGACACCTTCTTGAAGAGGAGAATGTTTATGCCCGATATTAACCCTGCCAATGCCAATGGTGGTGAAGCCGACCCTCGGCACAGCGCATTGTCGAGATGGGACGACGAAGGCGGAGCCATATCGTCGGTTCCGCCCGAGATGGTTCCCGAGATTCCCGAGATTTCCAATACCGAGATGGTCCATCTCCGCGTGAGAGTCATCGCTCTCGAGAATCTCCTGATTGCCGTGTTGGCCAAAGGTTCGAACGCGCAGATCGCGATCGCACGCGAGATGGCTGAGTATATCGTCCCTCGACCCGGATCCACTCAGCATCCGCTGACCTTGCAAGCGGGTAGCCATATGGCGGGCCTGATCGGGCGTGCCTTGCAATTTCGAACACCGGATTAACCTGCCTGCGCTTTTCCGGCCTAGCGCCGGACATCGTGAAAGCCATCGTCGAGGGCTGTCAGCCCGAGGAACTCACGGCGAACCATCTGTCGAAGATCGAGCTACCGTTCGCCGTGCCGGGACAGCGGAAGGAGCTCGCGTACAGCTAACCGGTTCCCCATTGCCGTCAAAATTTCGGCGTTGTGACGGGCGCAAATTTTTTCAGTGCTTTGTAGGCGTAACGGAGCAAACTCTGGCTGCAGGCCGTTAACACCATTCCTGCAAAGCCCGAAGAACTGCGCGGCTCGTGGCCGCCGCCCTGCGGCTTGCATCGACTTCAGAGGAAACCAAGGATTGTTTGGTGCGGTCGAGAAGACTCGAACTTCCACGGCCTTGCGGCCACAACGACCTCAACGTTGCGCGTCTACCAGTTCCGCCACGACCGCACACAGTCTGTATCGGGAGCGAATCTCGCGAACGAGGTCACCCGCTCCCGCCGGTAGGAGCGCGCCCCTAGCAGCGCCTACGCACAGCGGCAAGCACCTATTTTCGGGATCGCGCCTAGAGCGGAGCCCAGCCCACATCGGCATAAACCGCGCCGCGTGGAACGTCGGTACGCGCTTCGTCGATTGTTATGGTCTCGCCTGGCGCCAATGTCGGCTGCGGAGGCTGAACCACCCAGCTATAAATCTGGTCTTCGCGCTCATTGAGCATCACGATCAGCACCGGCGGCAAGCGGCGCGGTTCGCGGGCGTTGTTGGTCACTTCGATCCGCGCGGTGAACATCCAAGTTTTGTTCTCGAGCTCGCGCCAACGCTGCGCTTCGGGTGGGAAAGAGAGTGAAATATCGGGCTGCGCCTCCCCGAACAGGGGCTTCTCGACCGGCCACCAATCGGGCGTACCATAACGCGTCATTGCGAGGATCGCCCCCGCCGCAAGCAGCGCGAAAATAGCTGTAGCCCAAGTCCAAAGCTTGAGAGTGTTGCGACGAGGGCCAAAAGGCGGCGACCGGTCAAAGCGCGAAATCAGGTCGTCTTCGTGCACTTCGCCATCGAAATCCGGCCCGCCTTGCGGTTCGTTCTCGGGCTTTTCGACGAAAGAGGGCGGCGGGGTCTCATCGAAATCCGGCGGCCGCTCGCGGGGCGCAGGGGCGGCCCTCACCGCTTCTCCTCCAGACTTGGCATCGTCAGGCTCTGATGAATCTTGCGAGCGCTGGCCGGCGGCTTCGTCAGTCTCCCGGCCCGATCTCGCCGCGGTATTAGTCTCGTCGGACGAATACGTTGGCGCGCTTCTAGGGACGCTAGATCGCGAAACCGATGGTTCCGGAACGGCAGTCTGCTCACTCGCTCCCATGCTTTCCGCGCTTGCACCGTCCTGAAACCACGAGTGCTTGCATTTTGCGCAACGCACCGTCCGGCCATCGACGCCGATAGCGTTGTCGGGCACGACATAGCGGGTGCTGCAGGCCGGACATGCGATAATCATGGTGAACCGAGGCTCTATAGAGAGCGGCGAATCACGACAAGCGGCGTAGCTGTGCGCGAAAGCCCCAAGCGGCTTTTTTCCACATCGAAGGACGGTTATAGGCCCGAATTGTACAATGGCGGCACAAATTCCCCTTCAGAACGACAGCGATTTGCACTCCGCCGGTCCGAGCGAGACTGAAATCGTGCACTTCGAGAATGTCGGTTTGCGCTACGGTACCGACCGCGAAGTGCTTTCGAATATTTCTTTCACCCTGTTCTCGAGTCGTGTGTACATACTCACGGGAGCCAGCCGGGCCGGCAAGACGTCCCAGCTGAGGTTGCGCGATATGGCGCAGCGCCCGTCGCGTGGAGGCATCAGGATGTTCGGTCGCGACGTTATTACCTTGCAGCGCGACAAATTACCCGCTTTCCGCCGGCGCATGGGCGTGGTCTTTCAGGATTTTCGCCTCGTCGACCATCTGTCCGCCTTCGACAACGTCGCACTGCCCCTACGCGTATCCGGGGTACGCGAGGCCGATCTGCGCGAACCTGTTTCTGATATGCTCGAATGGGTAGGCCTGGCTCATCGCGCTGAAGCCCGGCCAGCCACACTTTCTGGCGGCGAGCAACAGCGTGTCGCCATTGCGCGCGCAGTCATCGGCCGACCCGAAATCCTCATCGCCGATGAACCGACCGGCAATGTGGACCCTGAAATGGCGGTCAAGCTGATGCGCCTGTTCGAGGCCCTCAATCGCTTGGGCACGACGGTCGTAGTGGCGACGCATGACGTACACCTGCTGCGAAAAGTTCCGGAAAGCTTGATCATGCGACTGTCGAAGGGCACGCTGGCCGATCCCACAGGCGCTTTGCGATATCCGCCCCGACGCGAAGGAACGCGGGGAACGGCGGGATGAAGCGCCCTCCGGCAATCGGCAGGACCGTCGATCGGGGCTTGGCGCCCTTCCGCGGCAGGCGGGCCGCCGGCCTACTGCCGCAGACGCGGCGCGGCGGACCGATGCTATGGGTCATTGCCATCATGGTCATGCTGACCGTGGTCGCTGCCGCAGGCGCGCTGGCTCTGTCGAACATGGTTTCAGCCGCGCGCGCTGACGTATCCGGAAGCGCAACCGTGCAAATCGTCGAACCCCACCCGGAACAGCGCGCGGCACAATCCGAAGCAGCCCAAGGCGTGTTGGCGGGAGATAGAGCCGTCGCCGGATTCCGTGCGGTTCCGGAAGAGGAAATTGCCGAGCTGCTTGAACCTTGGCTCGGAACGGGGGGGAATTCGGAAGCGGTGCCGCTTCCGGCAATAATTGATGTCGAAATGCGGTCCGGCGCGCAAAACACGGATTATGAGCGCCTGCGAGCTGCGTTGCAGAAAATCGCTCCTGGCGCCCGGATCGATGCCCAGTCGGATTGGCTTGCACCGGTTCTCTCGGCGCTTTCGGCGCTCAAGTTGATGGCGTTTGCGCTTATCGCCTTGCTTGGATCGGTGAGTGCGGCGGCTGTATGGCTGGCCTCACGCAATGCCTTGGGGGGGAATCGCGATACCGTCGAGATCGTACACCTGCTGGGCGGGAGCGATGACCAAATCGCACGGATCTTTCAGCGCTCCATCCTGATTGATGCCACAGTGGGCGGCCTGTTGGGGTTCGTGGCCGGGATCCTGATCATGTCTTCACTGGGCGCCCAGTTCGCCGCACTGCAATCGGGGATGGTGGCAGGAGGGTCACTTTCGACAATCGATTGGCTGTCGATTGCTCTGGTCCCGCTTTTCGCCGTGGGAATTGCCGTCTACACGGCGCGCATGACTGTGCTTTCCTCCTTACGGAAATCGTTGTGATTCTACGTCTGATTGCCGCTGTCTTTCTGGTTTACGCAATTGGCTTTCTGGCCTTCGCGGTGACCTTGCCTGCACCTGCTGCCAACACACGGACCGACGCCGTAATCGTGCTTACTGGTGGCGCAGGGCGCATTGCGCGAGGTCTCGATATTGTCGAGCAAGGGCTGGCTGAGGAAATGTTCGTTTCGGGGGTGGATCCCGAGGTCAAGCCGGCGGAGTTTGCCGAGGAGTTCAAAGTTTCACAGACGACGATGGATTGCTGCGTCACGCTCGGTTTTCTCGCGGTCGACACGCGCAGCAATGCTGGCGAAGTAGCGCAATGGATGAAAGAGAAGGAATTCGATTCCGCACGTCTCGTTACGACCGACTGGCACATGGCACGTGCCTATTCGGAAGTCGCCGGCTCGCTATCTTCCGGGACGACTATTGTGAAGGACGCGATCGTCTCGCATCCCGATATCGCCACGCTGTTCCTCGAATACAACAAGCTGCTCGCTTCCGAGGTTTCGCAAGGGTTGCCGGACGGAACGGATGAACCTGCTTCGTAACCTGATATTTTATCCGGCATTTTACCTCGGTTCGATACTCATAACCTCGGCCGCGCTTATTTGCGCCCCATTCTCCGTTGCAGCTTTTCGCCGGAGGGTTCGCAATTGGGCACAATGGCAGCGCTGGTGCCTGAGATACATCGTTGGCATAAAGGTGGGGATCGAGGGCAAACCACATGACGAGCCAGTGCTTTATGCGATCAAGCACGAGAGCTTCTTCGAGGCGATCGACGCGCCCGCGCTGCTCGACTGCCCTTCGGTCTTCGCCAAAAAAGAACTTTTTGCGATCCCCGGATGGGGTCGAGCGGCCTTGGCTTACGGACTCATTCCCGTGGCGCGCGAACAAGGTGCCAAGGCGCTAATGAACATGATCCGTAGCGCAAGAAAAATGACCGCAGACGGAAGGCCGCTGGTCATATTTCCTGAAGGCACGCGCATTCCGCATGGTGAGAACCGGCCTCTTCAAGCCGGCTTTGCAGGTCTCTACAAAATGCTCGCCCTGCCTGTAGTGCCGGTAGCGGTGAACAGCGGCCCGCTCTACCATCGCGGGCTCAAGAAACGGGGGACGATAACCTACAGGTTCGGCGAGCCAATCCCGCCCGGTCTATCGCGCGAGGAGATCGAGGCGCGCGTCATTCGCGAAATCAACGCTCTCAATCCTTAGCCATCTCCGCGGCTTTTCGCAGGATATCGGAGATCTCGGCCATCTGCTCTCGGTTGCCGATGGTGATCCGGAGGGCGTGGGGTAGAGCTTGGCCGGGTAGGTGACGGACGGCATATCCGCCTCCCGCTAGTGCGCTTAACGCCTGTGCGGCGGTTAGTCGGCCCTCGAACAAGATAAGAAGGAAGTTCGCCTTACTCGGAACGACCCTCAGGCCATGATTGCCAAGCGCCGCGATCGCTTCGGCAAAGCGGGCTCGCTCGCGATTGTTCTCCTTGCGCGATTCTGCGACGAAAGCCTGATCGCCAAGCGCCGCGACCGCGGCTTTCTGGCCCGAAGTGGTCACATTGAAGGGGCCGCGAATCCGGTTGAGTGCATCAACCAGATGGGAGGCACCGGTCGCCCAACCGATCCGCTCACCAGCAAGTCCGTAAATTTTCGAGAAGGTCCGGGTGACGAGAACGTTTTCGTGTAACGCGGCCAGCGCCAAACCGCCGTCGCCCTCGGCCTCTTCCAGATATTCGCCATAGGCCTGGTCGATCACGAGGAGCACCTCGGATGGCAATCCAGCATGCAGCCGTTCGACTTCAGCTCGTGGGAGATACGTGCCGGTCGGATTGTTCGGATTGGCAAGAAAGACCAAGCGGGTGGATCCTGTCACTGCGCTAAGCAGCGCGTCCACATCGGTGGCGTAATCGAGATCGGGTGCCTCCACCGGCGTAGCCCCGCAGCGACGCGCGGCAATCTCGTACACGACGAACGAAAAACGCGCGTAGAGAACCTCGTCGCCCGGCCCGGCAAAGGCCTGCGCGGCAAGGTTCAGCAATTCGTCGGAGCCTGTTCCGCAAACAACCCGCGCCGGATCGATCCCGTGGATTTCGCCGATCCTCGTTCTCAACAAGGCGGCATCGGGATCGGGATAGCGAGCGGGTCCGTCAGGTTCTGCCAGGGCCGCAAGCGCAGCGTCGCTGCAGCCTAGCGGGTTCTCGTTTGCCGAAAGCTTGATCAGCTCGCGCCCGTCTGCTCCCTTGCTCTTGCCGGGGACATAGGCGTGGATCTTCTCGATCCAGGGTTTCATTGTTGGTCTGTCTGCCATTGCGGCTTCGGCGCATGAAAGAAAAACCGCCCTTCGACAAGCGCCTGTCGTGCGTCTAGAGGCGAAACCATGGCCGGGACATCCTTCACTCTGGAACTGCCCCAACCGCTCGCCCTCGATGGTGGGGGCGAACTGGTATCTCCTCAAATCGCCTATGAAACCTATGGCGAGCTCAACGAAGACCGCTCCAATGCGATCCTGCTCTGCCATGCTCTGACGGGCGACCAATATGTAGCTTCGAACCATCCGGTGACCGGAAAGCCGGGCTGGTGGGAACGGATGGTCGGCCCCGGCAAGCCAATCGATACCGAGCGGTATCATGTCGTCTGCGCCAACGTGATCGGCAGTTGCATGGGTTCGAGCGGTCCCGCGAGCGAGGCCGGCGACGGCAAGCCCTATGCGATGCGTTTTCCCGTCATCACCATTCGCGACATGGTGCGCGCACTGGTGGGCTTGCTTGACGAGCTCGGTATCGAGCAACTTCACGCCGTGGTCGGCGGCTCCATGGGCGGAATGCAGGCGTTGAGCCTCGCCGCGAATTGGCGCGGGCGTGCCGCGAGGGTGCTGGTCGTCGCCTCGACCAGCCGCCATTCGGCTCAGAACATCGCCTTCCACGAATTGGGGAGGCAAGCCATCATGGCGGACCCTAACTGGCAGAAGGGCGAATATTACTATGCTGCCGAGCAACCCGATGCCGGACTAGCCGTGGCGCGAATGGCGGCGCATATCACCTATCTCTCCGAAGAGGCGCTGACCGGGAAATTCGGGCGCAACTTGCAGGACCGCGAAGCCAAGAGCTTCGGCTTCGATGCCGATTTCCAGGTGGAGAGCTACCTGCGTTACCAAGGCAGCGGCTTCACGCGTCGCTTCGATGCTAACAGCTATCTCTACATTACCCGCGCGATGGATTATTTCGACCTTGCGGAGGAGCATGGCGGAAAACTTGCCGATGCCTTCGCCGGCACCAACGCGCGCTTCTGCCTGGTCAGCTTCGATAGCGATTGGCTCTATCCAACCAGCGAAAGCCGCCATGTGGTACGCGCACTCAATGCAGCGGGCGCGGCGGTCAGCTTCGTCGAGCTTTCCGCCCCCCACGGTCACGACAGCTTCCTGCTCGACGTACCCGCGCTCGACCGGGTGGTGAAGGGGTTCATCGAATGAGCCTGCGTCCCGATCTCGCCGCCATCGCCAAAGCCATCGAGCCGCGGACACGCGTACTCGACATTGGGTGCGGCGACGGGGCGCTGCTGGCTGAGTTGCGCGATCGCAAACATGTCGATGCGCGCGGCATGGAAATCGATGGCGCTTGTGTTGAACGCTGCGTGGCACAGGGCCTTTCGGTGGTGCAGGGGGACGCCAATCGCGAACTTGCCGACTATCCCGACAAGGGGTTCGATTACGCGGTGCTCAGCCAGACGCTTCAGACCGCCACCCGGCCCGACCTCATGCTCGACGAATTGCTGCGGGTCGGGCGGCAGGCTTTCGTCAGCTTTCCAAATTTCGCGCATTGGCGCACGCGGGCGGCGTTGATGTGGGGCGGGCGGATGCCAGTGACGCGGGCGATACCGGTAAGCTGGTATGAAACGCCCAATATCCACCACGTGACAGTGAAGGATTTCCGCGAACTGGCGCGTGAGAAAGCCGCGAAGATTGAACGTGAGTGGTTCTTCTCAAGCGGCTCGCCGCTGACCAGGGGAAGCAACTGGCGCGCTGAATTCGCTGTCTTTCAGCTCAGCCGCTAGGCGGCGTTCCGGCGGGCCTGCGCCCGAACAATCTGCGCATCACCTTTCGCGCCAGCCAGATCAGCCAGACGACCAAGGCGAGCAGCATAAGTGCGACGCCGCCAGCGACATAGGGAAATTCGTAGGCCACATAGAGCAGCCCCGCAGTCACCACGTCTTCCGCAGTGGAGACTGCGACATTGCTGACCGGTTCGGGACTGGCATTGACCACTCCTCGCGCGCCCGCCTTGCCGGCATGTGCCGTCAGCGCCGCACTGCCGCCGAGCAGGAAAGCGACCACCTGGGCCGCCGGGTCCGAAGGATCGACGATTGCCAGCGCCAGCAGCGCGCCGCCCGCGGGACGAACGAAGGTATGGACCGCGTCCCAGGCGCTATCGAGCCACATCACCTTGTCGGCAAAGAATTCCACAACCGCGGCGAAGGCGGCAATGCCCATCACCCATGGATTGGCCAGCGCATCGAGGCTCTGGAGATGTTCGGGCAGAGGCAACGCGCCGAGGCGCATGGCCAGACCGGTGGCAAAGATACTGAGGTACAGCCGCCACCCCGCCAGCAGGCTGACGCTGCCTGCGATACCAATGATCTCCATCACACCCATCGCGCGATCCTGCGCGTAACGAACAGCGGTGGCAAGTCAGCCCTTGCGGCAGGTCTCGACATCGTAGGGCTCTCCGAACGCGCCTAGCGGCACTTCGAGGCTCGTGCGGGGCCAATCGCCGCAGTCGGCCACTGCGGCATAGGTACTTTCGAGAAAGGTCATTAGCTCTTGTTCGGGATCGGTGCTGGTCCGCACCTGCTCATAGGGGAGGACGAATTCGCCGAGCTCGCCCTGCCAATAGCTTCCAGCAGGCTCCACCTCACTTTCCGCAAGACCATCCGGCGTCGGATAGCCATAGGCATAGAAGGCAGCCTGATCCACACCGCCGCCGCCGAGCCAAAAGCCGGCGCTGGCGACCTCGTGGCTATAGGCCTCGCGGGTCACCGCATCGGGCAGGTTGGGGAAACCGCCCGGATGCAGCGGTGCCTCGCGGCCGGAAAAGCGCGTTACGGCCAGATCGAGGCTGCCCCAGAAAAGGTGACTGGGACTCGATTTGCCGACGAAACCAGTCCGGAAGCGCTCGAAGACGCGGTTGGCATCGGAGAATGCGCGGTGAATGCGGGCGAGAACCGCTGGGTCCCATTTCCTGTCACCGGTATCGTCCCGAAAGGGAACGGCGGTTTCGACCTCGTTGGGGCTGCCCGCAACCGAGGTTCCGACATCGGCCTCGTCGAGGAGCGAGGAAATCTGCCCGAAGAAATGCGCAACACTCTTTCCGGTCACATCGAAGCCATCGACAAAACCGCTCGATGTCTCGACCGTCACCTTGCTTGCAAGGCAGTCGAACAGCACTTCCGCCTCGCCACTGGCCGTTAATACAGGGTAGCTACGGAAACCGCGCGGCACGACGCGCAGCGCGAGATGCCAGCTGTGGTTGCACCATGGCAAGGCACGGGTCGGGAGTTTTCCCACGACCTGCAGGTAGGCATGGAGACTCTCGATGACTGGGCGATCGGCCTCGTAGTCGAGTTTGGGCCACCGCTCGGTCATCGAAAGTTCCTTTCAGTCTAGAAGATCTCGAAGAGACCGGCTGCGCCCATGCCGCCGCCGACGCACATGGTGACGACGCCGTATTTCGCGCCGCGGCGCTTTCCTTCGAGCAGGACATGGCCGGTGCAGCGTGCGCCGGTCATGCCATAGGGGTGACCGATCGAGATCGAGCCGCCGCTGACGTTGAGCTTGTCATTGTCGATGCCGAGCTTGTCGCGGCAGTAGAGCACCTGCACCGCGAAAGCTTCGTTGAGTTCCCAGATGCCGATATCGTCGACATTGAGATCGAAGCGCTTGAGCAGCTTGGGAATGGCGAAGATCGGTCCGATGCCCATTTCGTCGGGCTCGGTCCCGGCAACCGCCATGCCGACATAGCGGCCGAGCGGCTGGAGGCCCTTCTGTTCGGCGATCTTGGCTTCCATGAGCACGCTGGCCGAGGAACCGTCCGATAGCTGCGAGGCGTTGCCTGCGGTAATGGTAGTGCCTTCACCCATTACCGGCTTCAGGCTCTGAAGGCCTTCGAGCGTGGTCGAAGGGCGGTTCCCCTCGTCCTTGGCAATGGTGATGTCGACATCCGAGATCTCGCCGGTTTCCTTGTCCTGCACCTTGTGCGTGGTGGAAACAGGGACGATCTCGTCGTCGAAGCGGCCATCTTCCTGCGCCTTGGCAGTACGCTGCTGGCTCTGGAGGGCGTATTCGTCCTGCGCTTCGCGACTGATGCCATAGCGCTGGGCGACCGTTTCCGCGGTCTGCAGCATGGGCATGTAAATCGCCCCGTGCATCTGCATCAGCTCGGGATCGGGCATGACGCGCATTTCCTTGGTCTGCACGAGGCTGATCGATTCCTGACCGCCGGCGGCGACCACGTCCATCCGGTCGGTGATGATCTGCTTGGCAGCGGTGGCGATGCTCATCAGGCCCGAGGAGCACTGGCGGTCGATAGTCATGCCGCTGGTGCCGATAGGGCAACCGGCGCGCAGCGCGACCTGTCGTGCGAGGTTGCCGGCCTGCGTGCCCTGCTGGAGCGCAGCGCCCCACAGCCGGAGCTAACCGCGCAGATCGAAGCCTGCCCCTGCCCGCCGGAGGTCAAGGCGGGCCTGTACTTCGTGAACGGGGACTGGGGCCGGATCGAGACCGTGCAGCCGAATGTGCCGC
>CAYPGL010000005.1:0-22425 GCA_964410035.1 uncultured Qipengyuania sp.
TGCCGCTGGGCGAATGGGACATTGTGGGTGAGGCATACAATCCACCTTACCAATATGATCCTGATGTGCTCGGAAAAGACGTTGCGGACGATACCGTTCACACGTTTCCGCCCGGCCCAAACGGCCCCGTCGGAGTGATCTGGATCGACCTGTCTAAGGAGCATTACGGAATCCACGGAACGCCCGATCCGGAAACGATCGGCCGTGCACAATCAAGCGGCTGCGTGAGGTTGACGAATTGGGACGCCGCCAGGCTCGCCGGCATGGTCTCTCAATCCACGCAGGTGATTTTCGAAAGCTGACAGGCTAGGGGCCGACAATGAACATCATCGATCGATTACTCACCATTGTCGTCACTGCCACTATCACCAGCGCGGTCTGGATCGTTGCGGGCGGGAGCCTGATCGAAAATGCCACGGGAGACAGTCAGCGGCAGAATACACGCCCAGCTGAATCCGCGCCCAGCCCTTCGCCGACCCGAACCGGGCCTTCCGAAGCGGGGAATGAGACGCCGGTCTCCGAAGAGGCGCGCAGCGCCAAGCCTCTCAATACTGAATTTGCCCGGATGATCGAAGAAGGGGCCGCCAAGGACCTGATCATTCCAGTACTCAATGTAAGCGCTTCCGAACTATCCGATACGTTTACGGATTCGAGGGGGGGCAGCGAGCGCTTGCACGAGGCGATCGATATCATGGCTCCCAAAGGTACCAGCGTGATCGCGGCGGGACCGGGTATTGTCGAAAGGCTGTTCCAGTCCGATGCCGGAGGTAACACCATATACGTCCGCTCGGCCGACGGACGGACGATCCACTATTATGCCCATCTCGACCGGTATGCGAGGGGGCTCAAGGAAGGGCAACAGGTGCGCCGCGGGCAGCGGCTTGGCGAGGTGGGATCGAGCGGGAACGCATCGGAGGATGCACCCCACCTGCACTTTGCGATTCTTCAGACGACATCAGACGCTGCCTGGTGGGAGCCAGCCAACGCAATCAATCCCTATCCCCTATTAAGCAGAAGTCAGAGCGACTAATCGCTAACCGGTCCTGCCCGATGACAGCGCAAGCGGCTTAATTTGCCGCTGCGGTCTACTTCCTGAAGCATGCCGGAAGATACGCGCATCATCCGCATGCCTTTCATCGGGCCGCGGGTGAAGGTGATGCGTTTGCCTTCCAAAAGATAGGTGCCGGACCCATTACCGGCGGTATAACTCGACGCGCCCGTAATTGCGAAATTGCGCCCTTCTACCTCTTGCCAAGCGGACCCGTCAGCGCTGCCTGGAAGTGCGCAGATGTATTCACCTTGCGGAAGCAAACCGAGGCGGCCCTGCGCCAGTGCGGGAGATGCGGCAAGCGTCGCAGCGGACGCCAATACGGCGATTGCAAACGATTTCATGTCATACCCTCCAAGACCTTCATATAGGAAGAACGTCGCGAAATTTCCACTGCCTTGCCGTGCGCCCTGCCAGCCTGTAAGGGCGCTCACGCACGACCGTCCGACGCTGGACGGCGCTCTTTCACATCGAGGCAGACTCCCATGAAGATCAGCGGCGTGGACATCCGTCCGGGCAACATCATCGAATACGAAGGCGGCATCTGGAAGGTCGCAAAGATCCAGCACACCCAGCCGGGCAAGGGCGGCGCCTATATGCAGGTCGAAATGAAGAACCTGCAGGACGGCCGCAAAACCAACGTCCGCTTCCGTAGCGCCGACACGGTCGAAAAGGTCCGTCTAGATACCGAGGAATACCAGTTCCTGTATGAAGATGGCGATATGCTCGTGTTCATGGACCAGAACACCTACGAACAAATCACGTTGCCGAGCGACCTTCTGGGCGACGCCCGCCCGTTTTTGCAGGATGGTATGCAGGTGAAGCTCGAACTGTGGGAAGAGAAGCCGATCTCGGTCGAGCTTCCGGCGCAGATCGAAGCCGAAATCGTCGAAGCAGATGCCGTGGTGAAGGGGCAGACCGCCTCTTCCAGCTACAAGCCTGCTGTGCTCGACAATGGTGTGCGCATCATGGTTCCGCCGCACATCGGAAGCGGCACGCGCATCATCGTCGATGTCTACGAACAGAGCTACGTCGGCAAAGCTAGCTAAGGGGGCGCACACATGGGCAAATCCATCGCCAGTCGCTTCGATAATATCGATATCGCCAAAAGCACGCTGCGTGCTGTCATTATCAACGATGACGAGCTGACGCTGGAGATGGATTTCTGCCTCGAGCCTGCACATCCGGACTATGAAAAGCCGGGCGCGGGCGAAGAATTCTGCTGGCATCCCGGCCTGCTAAAGTTTGCGGGGATCAGCAAGCTGCAGCTCGACCGGCGCGAGACCGCTGGCGACAGCATGCAGCGCCGCTTCGCGATCGAAACATTCAACATTGAGGGTACGAAGTTCGACATGGCCTGCGAGTGGGGCGACATCCACCTCCAGGCGCGTTCGATCCGCGTCCTGACCGAATAAGAGAGTATAATGGCCGCAATTTCCGGACTTATCCGCGTGATGGAGAAGGCCGCGCGCAAAGCGGGTGGCCGCCTGCGCCGCGACTTCGGCGAGATCGAGCACCTGCAGGTAAGTCGCAAAGGTCCCGCCGACTTTGTGTCGAAGGCCGACATGCGCGCCGAGCGAGCGATCTATGACGAGCTTCTAGCCGCGCGGCCGGATTGGGGCTTTGAAATGGAAGAAGCCGGCACCATTGAGGGCAAGGATGGCATGCCGCGTTGGATCGTCGATCCGCTCGACGGAACCAGCAATTTTCTCCATGGCATTCCCCATTTCGCCATCAGCATTGCCGTGCAGGAGCGGAAGCTCGGCAGCGATGATTGGGGCGATGTAACTGCCGCGGTGGTTTACAACCCAGTGACCGACGAGACCTTCTGGGCCGAGAAGACGCGCGGCGCGTGGCTGCATGACGGGCGCCTGCGGGTATCTTCGCGCCGAAATCCGTCGGAAGCGCTGATCGCGACTGGCATTCCTTTTGCGGGACACGGTGATTTCGGCGAGTGGTCGAAGATTTACAACGCCATTGGCCCGAACGTCGCGGGCATCCGACGGTTCGGTGCGGCGTCGCTTGATCTTGCCTGGCTTGCGGCTGGTCGTTTCGACGGCTTTTGGGAAAGCGGCTTAAAGGACTGGGATACTGCCGCCGGCTGCCTGATCGTTCGTGAGGCGGGAGGATTCGTCTCGGATTACCGCGGTCGTTCGCAGCAGATTCATTCTAAGCACGTTCTTGCAGCAAACGATCAGTTGCACTCTAAGCTGCACAAAATGCTCGCCAACGCCCTCAAATAGTGAGTGGTTGATGTACCGAAGTCATTGAATGCTTGATGGAGCGATGCGGCGCGGCTAACGCGTCGCGCTCCAACACAGTGCCCCTGTGGCGGAATTGGTAGACGCGCTCGACTCAAAATCGAGTTTCTTACGAAGTGCCGGTTCGAGTCCGGCCAGGGGTACCATATAGCGCGATCGAAATCTGGTCCGAAAGACCGCGGCTCAGCGCCCGATATCGTCGCGAAATCGCTTGATATTCGGCGGCAGCGGTGGGATTGACCCGACCGGATGATCGGGATGCCATCCTACCACGCGATTGCAGCCATGGCGGTAACAATCGCTATGTTTATCGCCTTTGCGCGCGGGCGAATGTCCATCGAAATCATTTCTCTGCTGACAATCGCTGTAATCGCGGTTGGGCTCTACTTCTTTCCGCTTGAGGGACAATCTCCGACCGACGGTCTTGCGATCGCATTTGGCGGGTTCGGCCATTACGCGCTCATCACCATCTGCGCGCTGATGATCCTCGGGCGTGGGTTGGTGGTTACAGGCGCGCTCGATCCGGCGGCCCGCTTTCTCGAACGAATGTTCAAGTTCAACCTGCAGCTCGGCCTGTTGTTTTCGCTGGTAATGGCTTTCACGCTATCCATGTTCGTCAACAACACGCCGGTACTTGTATTGCTTATCCCGATCTTCGTGACGCTGGCGGCGCGCGGGGCAATGCCGGCATCCAAGACACTGATGCCTCTCAACGCAGCCTCACTTATCGGGGGGCTGGCAACCACGATCGGGACTTCGACCAATATCCTGGTGGTATCCATCGCTGTCGATCTGGGCATGCCGATGCTGAGCGTGTTCCACTTCACGCCGATCGTTCTTGGCGCCGCCCTCGTTGCCCTGCCGTACTTGTGGCTAGTGATGCCCAAGATGCTCGAGGACAATCGCATTGAGGAGACGCACGAGTCGCGTCGATTCTTCACACGCCTCCGAGTTACCGAAGACAGCCTGCTCAACGGGCGGGAATTGGCCCAGATTACCTCTCGACTGCCAAACGGGATCGAATTCCACGATGTCAAGCCAGGCCTGTTCCGGCCTGGGCAGCGGATCAAGGTTTCGGGAACGCACGAGGCGATCGAAGAAGTGATCCAAGTGATGCGGGGCGAGGCAGCGCCAAGTTGGGTGCTCGAGCGCATACAGCGCAGCCACTCCGAGACCGGAGAAGACATCCAAGTTGTCGAAATGACCGTGACGGCGGACAGCAGGCTCAACAGTCGAACCCTTCCGACATCCGGTATCGCCGACCTCTATGGCGTCGCCGTGGTGGGTATCCACCGGCCCGATACGCTGATCGGGCAGAAGGATGAATATAGCGATGTCGGCGATATCCGCATCCGGGAAGGTGACGTGTTGCTGGTAATGGGGCTGCCGGGCGATCTGGAACGGTTCGCCTCCGGAGACAGCTTATTACAGCTTGAAGGACGGAGGGAGTTGCCGCGTCGTTCCAAGGCATGGCTGGCAGCCGGTATCATGGGAGGTTCAGTGCTTCTTGCATCTTTCGGTCTCCTTCCCATCGCAATCGCCGCTCTTGGCGGTGCGATCCTGATGTTCCTGACCGGCTGCGTTAAGTTCGATCGCGTGGGACGCGCGCTTTCGGCCCAGGTCATCGTGCTTGTCGCCGCGAGTATCGCGATCGGTCGCATCATCCTTGAAAGCGGAGCGGCGGGCTGGCTCGGCGAGGTGCTGTCTTATGGACTGCAGTACCTTTCGCCTGCGCTCGTCCTCGCCGCGATCATGGTTTTCGTGACCTTCCTCACCAATTTTGCATCCAATGCTACGGCAGCGACGGTCGGAACGCCCATCGCATTCGCCATCGCAGCCCAGTTGGGCCTGCCTCCCGAACCGTTGGTGCTGGCCGTCCTTTTCGGCTGCAATCTCTCATATGCCACGCCTATCGCCTATCAGACCAACATGTTGATCATGGCGGAAGGCAGCTACGAATTCGGGGACTATATGCGGACCGGAATCCCATTGGTCGTGATAATGGTTGCTGCGCTTTCCGTCGGACTGGTACTGACCTACCAGCTGTAAGGCCCTTTCCTATCGCGCGCACCTCTGCCAGTCTTGCGGCACAAAACGCGGGGTTGACTGGAGACAGGGAGATCCCCCTTCGGGACCGCGTTACATGTTTTCCATTCTGGAGGGGTACCAGACCATGTCCTATTTTCGTCCTACAGCACTCGCCGCGGCTTGGGTAACGACGCTCGCATTCGCATCACCGACCAGCGCCCGAGACCTGCGCACTTCGCTCGACGAAGATATGCCTGGCCTGATGGAGCTTTACCGCGACCTGCATGCGCATCCCGAGCTCAGCTTCGAAGAACACGAGACCGCTGCCAAGCTGGCCGGACGCATGCGAGCGCTCGGCTTCGAGGTAACCGAAGGCGTCGGGCAAACGGGTGTGGTCTCGGTCATGCGCAATGGTAACGGTCCTACTGTGATGCTACGTGCAGACATGGACGGACTGCCCGTTGTCGAGCAAACCGGGCTTCCCTTCGCCAGCAAGGAAACGGCTACGCCTGCCAGCGGTGTGACGACGGGCGTCATGCATGCGTGCGGTCACGATACCCACATGACAGGATTCATCGGAGCTGCCCAATTGCTGGCTGAGCGAAAGGATGAATGGCAGGGGACGCTGGTCATGATCCTCCAGCCGGCCGAGGAGCTGGGACTGGGTGCGCTCGCCATGCTTGAAGACGGATTGTACGAGCGGTTCCCCAAGCCCGAATATGTGATCGCGTTCCACGATGCCGCCGCGCCCGTTCCGGCGGGCACAATTGGCTTTACACCCGGGTATGCGCTGGCGAACGTCGACAGCGTAGATATCACAGTAAAAGGCGTTGGCGGACACGGTGCCTATCCGCACACAACCAAGGATCCGATCGTCTTGGCCAGCGCTATAGTCATGAAACTGCAGACGATCGTCAGCCGCAATTCCTCTCCGCTTGATCCGGCCGTTATCACTGTCGGCAGTTTTCATTCGGGCGCGAAACACAACATCATTTCCGACGAAGCGAAGTTGCAACTGACCGTGCGGAGCTATTCGGATGAAAGCCGTCAGTTGCTGCTCGAAGGCATTCGACGCGTGGCCCGGGGCGAAGCGATCACTGCAGGACTGTCCGAGGATCTCTATCCTGTGGTGACTGTGGAAGAGCCATATACGCCCTCAACCTTCAACGATCCCGAATTCAGCGAAGAACTCGCAGCTGGATTCCGCCAGCGGTTCGGCGAAGACCGCGTCATGCAATGGCCCGCGGTCATGGGCGGGGAGGATTTCAGCCAGTTTCGCCGTGCAGCGCCGGATGACGTGAAGTCGATGATCTTCTGGATCAGCGGAACTCCGGCCAAAATGCTCACTGCGCTGGAAGAGGAGGGCAAGCCGCTGCCATCTCTCCATTCGCCATTCTGGGCGCCTGATGCGGAAGCGGTTGTGCGGACCGGCGCCGAAGCACTGGCTGCTGCGGCACTTGACCTGATGCCAGCCAACGGCGGATAAATTGACGGCTGCCGGAGCGTTGGGGCACACCGGCAGCCGCTTCTCCTCCCCAGGAGAACTGTTCGAGGGTAGGCGCTTCCTCGCTCTACCGTTTCGTAATTTCAGTCCGGTCAGCCGTCAGAAGGGACGTAGGTGCCGAGGCGGTGGTGCAGGGCGTTGATCCTGGCCAGTTCTTCGCGATCTTCCGTCTGGCGGGCGTAGCTGGTGAGAGCGGTGCGCAGCAGGCGGAAATCGGCGGTCGAGAACAGGGCGCGGGCGCGGCCTGGCTCGGTCTTCGGAGTGTCTTCGGTCATCGTAGTCATCCTTCCTCTCCTTACGCCGCAGCGAACTGGTTCATGGTATTGTCCTTACCGCCGGCTTTGAGGGCGGCTTCGCCGGCAAAGTACTCCTTGTGGTCATCGCCGATATCCGATCCGGCCATGTTCTGGTGCTTAACGCAGGCGATACCTTGGCGGATTTCTTCGCGTTGCACGTTCTTGACGTAACCTAGCATCGCCTGCTCGCCGAAGTATTCACGGGCGAGGTTGTCGGTGCTCAGTGCGGCCGTGTGGTATGTCGGCAGCGTGATGAGGTGATGGAAGATCCCCGCCTCGCGCGCCGCATCCTTTTGGAAGGTGCGGATACGCTCGTCGGCTTCGGCGGCGAGTGCGGTCCCGTCGTAATCCACGCTCATCAGCTTGGCGCGATCGTAGGCTGAAACGTCTTGGCCAGCTTCTTCCCATACATCGTAGACCTGTTGGCGGAAGCTCAGGGTCCAGTTGAAGCTGGGCGAATTGTTATAGACGAGCTTGGCATTCGGGATAACCTCGCGAACGCGGCTCACCATCCCGCCGATCTGGCCGATATGCGGCTTCTCGGTCTCGATCCACAGCAGGTCGGCCCCGTTCTGGAGCGCAGTGATGCAGTCCAGTACGCAGCGGTCCTCTCCAGTTTCAGCGCGGAACTGGTACAGGTTGCTGGGCAACCGCTTCGGCGCGAGCAACTTACCGTCGCGGCTGATGAAGACTTGCCCGTTCTTGATGTCGACAGCGTCAACCTCATCGCAGTCGAGGAAACTGTTATACTGGTCGCCTAGATCCCCGGGTTCCTTGGAATAAGCGATCTGTTTGGTAAGACCGGCACCGAGGCTGTCGGTACGAGCGACGATGATACCGTCTGGAATGCCTAGTTCGAGGAATGCGTAGCGGATGGCTCGGATCTTCTGAAGGAAGTCCTCATGCGGCACAGTAACCTTGCCGTCCTGGTGGCCGCACTGCTTTTCGTCCGATACCTGGTTCTCGATCTGGAGGGCGCATGCACCCGCCTCGATCATTTTCTTGGCTAACAGGTAGGTCGCTTCGGCATTGCCGAAACCGGCGTCGATATCGGCGATGATCGGCACGACATGCGTCTGGTGCTCGTCAATCTCCTTGAGCAGGCGGTGCGTATTCACGGCATCTCCTGCTGCCTTCGCTTCGTCGAGTTCACGGAACATCATGCCGAGTTCGCGTGCATCCGCCTGCTTGAGGAAGGTGTAGATTTCTTCGATCAGTCCCGAGACTGACGTCTTTTCATGCATCGACTGGTCGGGCAGGGGACCGAAATCGCTGCGCAGCGCGGCAACCATCCATCCCGAGAGGTAAAGGTACCGGCGCTTGGTGCTGCCGAAGTGCTTCTTGATCGAGATTATCTTCTGCTGCGCGATGAAACCATGCCAGCAGCCGAGCGACTGGGTATAATTCGCCGGATCCTGATCATATGCTTCCATGTCTTCGCGCATGATTTTTGCGGTGTAGCGGGCGATGTCGAGCCCAGTCGGGAAGCGGTTCTGGACCGCCATTCGGGCAGCGCTGGCAGCATCGATCGCTGCCCAATTTTCGCCGTTTCGAGCGATCGCTTCGTTAATTTGCGCGATGTTGCTTTGATAGGTCATTGGGTCGTCTCCTGATGCGCGGCCGCCTAGCGATGGCGTTGCAGTGAGTATGCGCATTGCAGGACGATTGTGTGAGGGAAATTTACAAAATTTGTTGTCTAAATAGACGATTTTGGCTAATCAAATTGTCAATGTGTCAAGGAATTTACAAAAATGGCTGACGGGAATGTGCGTGCCGGACCTGCCATTCGCCGTCTTCGAAAGCGCGAAAAGTTATCGCAGGCGGCGATGGCTGGCAGATTATCGATTTCGCCGAGCTATCTGAATCTCATCGAGCGTAATCAACGTCCAGTCAGCGCGCGCGTGATTATGGCACTGGTAGAACAGTTCGACTTCGATCCGAGAAGCATACGAGAGGATGAAAGCATTGGCGGACTGGACGGCCTTGTGCGTCGCTTCGCCGACGAACGTTTTGCGGATCTCGGGGTCGATCGCGAAGAACTCGACGAGTTCCTTGCAACAGCCCCCCATGCGGCCGCAGCTTTTGCGCGGCTTTACGACAATGTCGGCTCCGGTGGCGATTCCGACGACGATCCCCTCGCTGCCTCGCGGCAGGAAATCGAGCGTTGGCGCAACCATTTCGCCGACCTAGATCACGCTGCCGAGGAGCTGGCGGACGAGATGCGTCTTTCACGCGGGGACATCGGGCTTTCGCTGACGGAACGCCTGCGCGAGCGGCACCAACTCTCGGTGCGGATACTGCCGCAGGAGGTTTTGCCGGACAGCCTCAGTCGGCTCGACCTGCATGCCCGTCAGATCCAGCTTTCGGAAATGCTTGGACCCGCATCGCGCAATTTCCAGCTCGCGCTGCAGATCGCGCAACTTGAAAAGCGCGACGAGATCCTGGCCGTGGCACAAGGGGCGCAATTCGAGGACGAGGCGGCACGGGCACTCTTCAAGCGCCATCTTGACGGCTATTTCGCAGCAGCTTTGATCATGCCTTATGGGCGCTTCCTGAGAGCGTGCGAAGCTACAGGTTACGATCTTCCCGTGCTCGAGCGTCGTTTTTCGGTGAGTTTCGAACAACTCGCACATCGCCTCACAACACTTCAGCGCGTCGGCCAGCGAGGTCTTCCCTTCTTTATGGCTCGGCTGGATCGGGCAGGGCAATTCTCCAAGAGCTTCATGGGCGCAAGCACGGCACGTTTTGCCGGAGAAGATGTCTCCTGCCCCCTTTGGGACGCGCACCGGGCGTTCGAGCGTGGCGGAGAACTGGTAGTGCAATATGTCTCCCTGGATGAATCAAGCGGCACACAGGGAGGATGGCTGACCATGATGAGGAGCGTTGAAGGCAGCGGAGCCGCAGGCGCGGCCCGCTTCGTCGTAGCTGTGGGGATCGAAGCGGTGCTTGCCAGCGAATTGGCGCAGGCGCGCGGTCTATCACTGCGAGCCGCAGATGCCCAGCCCATCGGACCTGGCTGCGCACGCTGTCACCGTGAGAGTTGTCCTCAACGATCTCTGCCCCCCCGTGGGCGCAAGTTGTATTTCGACCGTATGCGCAGGGGCACGACACCCTTCGAATTCGGCGAACCTTAAATGTGTTAACCCTCTTTCTGCGGAACCGCTCGGCCACTCGCCGCGTTTTTGCCACAATATAAGTTCCAGGAAGGACTTCAAATGACCGAAGAACGAATAACCGAAACGCGCACCCCCACGGGTGATACGCATACAACCCATACGGTGGTGACCGACGGCGAAAGCCGCCGCAGCGGTGGATCAGGTTGGGTAATTGCGCTTATCGTTCTGGTCCTGGCCATCGGTGCCATCTTCATACTCTCGCAGATGAGTGGAGCCGAGGTCGCCAAGGACAATGCGGTGGCAGGAGCCGCGACCGAGGTGGGAGAGGCAGCCGGTCAGGTGGGCGATGCGGCTCAAAACGCAGGTGACGCGGTCCAGGACGCAGTCGAAAACTAGGGCTACACTGCAGTTATTGAAAGAGCGAGGTTCGTTTTTCGACGTACATCGCTCTTTCGATTCGTACCTTGTAAAATTTACCGACATTTCACCAATCCCACGCTAGGCAGCGAACAGTATGTTCGTGCAGGGGTTAGAGATGGGAATGGTGTGCCGGGCGAGAAAAGGTGCAGGGCGGGCCTGATGGATTGGGCCGTATCCCTGTCGTATCTGTGTTATGCGATCGGTGCGATTGTCAGCGGGATCGCTGCGTTCTGGATCGCGCGGAAGGGTGCGGATGATCGATCAGATCGCTGGGCAGGTGTCGTCGCTCTGATATTCACTGCCAATTGGTGCATCGCCGCTGCTAGCCTCGAGTTCGAGCATCCTATCGTGGGTCTCACCGAGATATTCGCAAACCTTGCGTGGATTTTCGTCCTCTTCCGTATTTTTGCCAATGATGGCCGCGATGAAAGCCTTCGGCTTGTCAGGCCGGTCGTGGTGGCTCTGGTATTCGTCCAGATGCTGCAATTTGCGCTTCTCGGTATCGAGCAACGTCATCCCTTTTCTGACGAGGTCCAGTCACTTGTCGCGCAAACGTCCGCGCTCTTTCACGTTCTCGTGGCTGTCGGGGCACTCGTGTTGCTGCACAATCTTTATGTAGGTGCCGCGCCCGCATCACGCAGGATCCTGCGCTGGAACGCAGCGGCTATGGCGGGATTCTGGGCGTTCACGCTGAATTTCTATACTATCGCATATCTGGTGGGATCGTTTCCTATCGAGCTCGTCGCTCTTCGCGGCTTGGCCGTGACGATGATCGCCGTGCCCTTCGCAATAGGCTATAACAAAAATGCAGCCGGATTGACGTTCAGACCTTCGCGGGCCGTGACCTTTCATTTTCTTTCGTTGCTGGTGATCGGCGCTTATCTGCTCCTCATGCTCGCCCTTGGCAGCTGGCTTGATGTGCTATCGGGCAGCGTTGTACGAATGACCCAGGTCGGTCTCGTTATCGCGGCAGGTGCACTGACACTTATCTGGCTGCCTTCAAACAGGTTGCGCGGTTGGTTGCGGGTCACCGCGGTGAAGCATCTGTTCAAACATCGCTTCGATTATCGGAACGAGTGGATCCGCTTCACCCATACCATCGGCCTCGGGGGCCCGGACGAGGACAGCTTGCATGAACGAGCGATCCGGTCCCTGGCCGACATCACGGATAGTCCCTCAGGGCTGCTTCTCTTGGTGAACGAAGAAGGACAGGTCGAGCACTGCGCAAACTGGCGTTGGCCACAGCTGGAGGTGCCCGCCCATCCGATCTCTCCTGCTTTGGCTACCATCTTTGAAAATGAAGGACTGATCCTCGATTTCGACGAGGCGCGCGCGGGGATAGAGCACCAAGGTGAACTGGAGCATGTTCCTATTTGGCTGTTGGAGGATTTGCAGGCGTGGGCGGCGGTCCCGCTTCTGCATTTCGATCGCTTGGTGGGCGTAATCATTCTTGCCCGGCCAGAGATCGAACGAAAACTAGATTGGGAGGATTTCGATCTTCTGGCGATCATTGGCAGACAGTTGGCTAGCTATCTGGCGGAGCAGGCAAGCCAGGAAGCACTTTCCGAAGCCGCGCGTTTCGACGAATTCAATCGCCGGATGGCCTTCGTCATGCACGATATCAAGAATCTCTCCAGCCAGATGTCACTGCTGCTGCGGAATGCGGAAAAGCATGCTGAAAATCCTGAATTCCGCAAGGACATGCTGGTTACGGTACGCAACAGTGCAGACAAGCTGAACACAATGCTTTCCCGTCTCGGCCGTTATGCCAAGGGAGGACAGGAGGAATCGGGCAAATTCGACATGTCTGCGATAGTCCGCGCCACTTGCGAAAGATACGCGCGAAACCATCAGGTCCTGCTGGTTCGAAGCGAACCAATGCTCGTCAACGGACAAGCCGACGCATTTGAGCAGGCGCTGTCCCATATCGTGCAGAATGCCATTGATGCAAGCGTGGACGGCGGCGCGGTAATGCTTGAATCCTATAGCGATGGTATTTCCGGTCTAGTGCAAATTATCGATAGCGGGCGAGGTATGACACCGACCTTCCTGCGCACGGGCCTATTCAAACCTTTTGTATCATCGAGAGAAGACGGATTCGGAATTGGAGCATACGAAGCGCGCGAAATGATACGTTCGATGGGAGGGCGCATAGAGGTGGAATCCCGTGTGGATCTCGGGACACGTTTCACCCTCAGTCTGCCACTCCAATCGGCGCATGAGCTCCTGAAGTCCTCCTACGCCGCCGAGCGGAAGGAAATTGCCTAATGGCCCAAAACCCACCTAAGCTGCTGATCGTTGAAGACGACGAAGGTCTGCAGGCGCAACTCAAGTGGGCTTATGACGATTACGAGGTGATTATCGCGGGCAATCGCGATCAGGCACTGGCAGCCTTGCGCAGTGAGGAGCCCGCCGTGGTCACGCTTGATCTCGGATTGCCGCCGGATCCTGACGGAACCAGCGAGGGCTTCGCCGTTCTCGATGCAATCATGGCAATGAAGCCGGATACCAAGGTCGTCGTCGCATCGGGGCATGGCGCCCGTGAGAGTGCGCTGCAGGCAATCGAACGCGGAGCTTATGATTTCTACCAGAAGCCGGTCGATATCGAGGAACTAGGACTGATCGTGAACCGGGCGTTCCGGCTAAGTCAGATCGAGGGGGAAAACCGCCGCCTTGCCGGAAAGGTGGGCGAAGACAAAACCGTACTTGGCACGATGATAACGGCCGCCCCGGAAATGGCGAAAGTGGCTCGAACCATCGAACGTGTGGCCCCGACCAATGTGTCGGTCATGTTGCTGGGAGCGAGCGGGACGGGCAAGGAGCTTCTGGCAAAGGGCCTACATCAGGCTAGTGATCGCAGAGGCGGCGCGTTTGTTGCGATAAACTGTGCAGCCATCCCGGAGAATCTCCTCGAGAGCGAATTGTTCGGTCATGAGAAGGGTGCCTTCACCGGTGCGGTAAAAACGACCGAAGGCAAGATAGAGATGGCAAGCGGCGGCACTCTATTCTTGGATGAGGTGGGTGATATTCCCCTCCCATTACAGGTCAAGCTGCTGCGCTTCCTGCAGGAACGCGTGATCGAGCGCATTGGTGGTCGTAAGCCGATTTCGGTCGATACCCGGATTGTCTGCGCAACCCATCAGGATCTCGAGACCATGATTGGCAAGGGGACCTTTCGCGAGGATCTGTTCTATCGCCTAGCGGAGGTGGTAGTGAAGATTCCGACTCTATCTGAGCGGCCCGGTGACGCGATTCTGCTGGCCAAGCACTTTCTTACCCGCCTTGCCGCTGAGATGAACCCGCAGGTAAAAGGCTTTGCCCCCGACGCACTCGCGGTGATCGACTCCTGGAATTGGCCCGGCAATGTCCGCGAACTTGAAAACCGCGTAAAGCGCGCCGTGATTATGGCCGATAGCAAGCTGATAAGTGCGGAGGATCTCGATCTCGGAGAGCGTGCCGAAGATGGTGAAATGGCTCTGAACCTGAAGCAGGCACGCGAGGCTGCAGATCGAAGGATGATCCGTCAAGCTCTGGCCCGCAGCCAAGGCAACATCTCCATGACGGCCAAGCTCCTCGGTATCAGTCGCCCCACACTTTACGATCTGCTCAAGCAGTATGATTTGCAGGCCTGACTTCGGCTATTGTCGAAGCTAGGGCGCAATGATGGCACTGCGCAGTATTATCTCCGATCCCATGCTGCGTATGCTAGCGCTGGCGATTGCGTTGGCAGCCATTCTGCCAGCGACGGGAGCCGCGCGTAGCGTGGCTCAATGGGCGGCAAACATCGGAATCTTCGTACTGTTTCTGCTCAACGGAATGCGCATCCGACGCAGCAAAATTGTCGCCGGCACTGCCAACTTGCGCTTTCTGCTGCCTTTATCGCTTTGGGTTTTCGGGGCCATGGCGATTGGCGGACTGGGATTTTCGCGTCTGGCACCTGCAGATGTTCCGACGGTCGTCGCTGCAGGTTTTCTCTATCTCGGCGTGTTGCCGACGACGATCCAGTCGTCGACTTCCTACAGTTCGCTTGCGGGGGGGAATGTGGCCCTGTCGATTATTTCGGCTGCCTTGCTCAGCCTCGTCGGCGTTTTTCTGAGCGTACCGCTTTTTCTCGCGCTGGGCGGGGCAGGAGAAGGAGTGGTTGGATCCGATGCCGTTCTGAAGATCGTTGCGATATTAATTGTGCCTTTTGCCATTGGACAATTGATACAAGGCCGAACCCAAGGGTTCATAGTTTCCCACAAACCACGAATTGCCGTGCTCGACCGACTTGTTATCGCGCTGGCTGTCTACGTAGCCTTTTCCAGCGCGGTCGAGCAAGACGTCTGGACCCGCATCGATGTTGTCGGCTGGTTCTGGACCGTCATACTGGTTCTTGGTTTTCTGGTCATTGGTCACGTCGGGGCATGGCTAGCAGGCTCCGTCCTGCGCCTACCGCAAGCCGATCGCATTGCCTTTTTATTCGCCGGCGCACAAAAATCAGCCGCGATCGGTGCACCGTTGGCGACGGTGCTCTTCGTGCCAGAAATGGCAGGTTTTATCGTCCTGCCGCTTTTGCTCTACCACTTCTTTCAACTAGTTTTGGCGGCTCCGATAGCTAGTTATCTAGCTGGATCGGTTCGTCACCATGCTTCCGGTTATGACGGACGGACCAAACGAAGCTGAGGCCGATCAGGGTCGCGCCGAGCAAGCCCGTGATAGTCTCGGGGATGTGGTAGCGTGCCGATAAGAGCATGATCATTCCGAGTACAATGATGGCCCAGAAGGCACCATGCTCAAGATAACGATACTGAGCGAGCGTCCCAGTGCGGACGAGGTGAATGGTCATTGAGCGAACGAACATTGCGCCAACTGACAGGCCGAGAGCGATGATCACCATATTGTTCGATAGTGCGAAAGCGCCGATGACCCCGTCGAAACTGAAGCTCGCATCGAGAACCTCGAGATAGAGAAATCCTCCAAAGCCGGACTTCACAATCTCGCCCGCCGCTTTCTTGCGCGCTTCGCGCTGTTCGATGATCGCGGCAATCGCGTGTACACCGATAAAGGTGACAAGTCCGAGTATCCCTGCCGTCAGGAAAACGATCGCATCGGCAGGGGCGAGCATTGTCGAGACGCCATAAATCAGCAGCAGGACGAGCCCGATTTCCACTGCCGGGACATTGGAGAACTTGTTCACCGCCCGCTCGAGTACGGCGATCCAGTGTACTTGCTTGTCGCTGTCGAAAAAGAAAGTCAGGCCGACCATGGCGAGGAATGCGCCGCCGAAGCCTGCAATGCCGATGTGCGCTGATGAAACAATCCGTTCGTACTCCTGCGGATCATTTAAGGATAACGAAATGGCCTCGACGGGGCCGACACCCGCTGCAATCGCAACAATCGCGATCGGAAACACGATCCGCATGCCGAACACCGCAATGAGAATCCCGATCGTGAGGAAGCGTTGCTGCCATACCGGATCCATTTCGCGCAACACCGTGGCGTTGACCACGGCATTGTCGAAGCTTAGCGAGACCTCGAGAATGGACAGCACCAGGACAATCCATAGGATTCCGAGGGTGGCAGTGATCGATCCCGTGCTGCTCCATCCATACCAGGCTGCCAAGGCGAAGCAGACTGCCGTGAAGGCGAGCGAAAAGGTATAGTACTGGCGTATCGTGTTCATTGGTGTGAGGTTCCTCAGCCCTTGGGCTGGTAGGTTTGATCGGAGGTCGGGAAGCTGCGCGCACGCACCTCTTTTGCGTATTGCACGACGGTATTCTCGATGACTTCGGCGATATTCTCGTACTTCTTCACGAAGCGCGGAACACGATCGAACATACCCAGCATGTCGTCAGTTACCAGAACCTGTCCGTCACATTGGGCCGAGGCACCGATCCCGATAGTTGGGCAGGACACTGCTTTCGTCGCTTCGATTGCTATGGGTTCGAGAACACCTTCGAGAACAATTGCAAAGGCCCCGGCTTCGTCCAGTGCCTTGGCATCGCCGACGATCTTGTCCGCTTCGGCGTTGTCCCGCCCGCGCGCCATATAACCGCCCAGTACGTTGACAGCTTGCGGGGTCAATCCGACATGCCCCATTACCGGGATGCCGCGCTGGTTCAGGAACGCGACGGTTTCGGCCATCTGTTCACCACCTTCCAGCTTCACCGCTGCAGCGCCGCTTTCCTTGAGGAGGCGCGATGCGCTCGCGAAGGCTTGCTCTTTGGAAGCCTCGTAAGATCCGAACGGCATGTCGACCACCACCAGCGAACGATAGCTTCCACGGACCACTGCGGCTGCGTGGTTCGACATCATTTCCATCGTCACGGGGATAGTGGAGGGAAGACCATAGATTACTTGCCCCAGCGAATCGCCGACCAACAAAAGGTCGCAATGTGCATCGAGCAACTGCGCCTGACGCGCCGTATAGGCGGTTAGCATGACCAGTGGCTGCTTGGTTTCGCCGTCCGCCTTGTGAGCGCGGATTTTCGGCACGGTCAACCGCTTCATCGGCTGCGGCGTGGGATTGGCCCGGCTGGTGCTCGTATCGAGCTGGAAGGTCGTCGACATGCGGGCTGCCCTAGCAAGCCCTGTCGACAGTTGGAAGCAAGGCTTGGACAATGGCGGATTTCCGTGCTTTAAGCCTCACGCAAATACGGGCGCGGCAAGCGCCGACAACCGAGAGGGATATCACGTAAATGGTCGCCGCTGGCAAAACCACCGGTGAGGGTTGGTCCTCACGCTCTGCATTCATCCTTGCTGCCGTCGGTGCAGCGGTTGGTCTGGGAAATATTTGGCGTTTCCCTACACTTGCCGGGGAAAGCGGCGGCGGCGCCTTCGTCATCGTCTACATCGGCTGCGTTTTCCTGCTGGGCCTCCCCCTGGTGCTTTCCGAGATATTCATCGGCCGTGTGGGGCAGACCGATGCGATCGGCTCGATCCGCAAAGTGGCGCAGGATTCGAACGCTTCCCTCAAGTGGTCGATATTTGGCGGCATCGGGGCGCTTGCCGCCTTCCTCATCGTATCTTTTTATTCGGTCGTCGCGGGCTGGGTGCTTTATTATGCTGGCGTGATGGGCTGGGATTTCCTGCAAGCGATCATGGCGGGTGACCCATTTCGGGGTGCACTGGCCGGCGAAAACCAAGCTCAGATCCAGCAGCGCCTCGGCGACATGTTCGCTAGCCCCGGCCTGCTGCTTGCCATGCATCTCGTCTTTATGGGTATGACCCTATACATTGTGGCCCGCGGAGTAAGTTCAGGGATCGAGAAGGCGGCGACCTATCTCATGCCCGCCTTCTTCGTGTTGCTGCTCGGTCTCGTGATATATGGTGCGATCGAAGGCGACATTGCCGGAGCTGCTGCCTTCCTGTTCACCCCAGACTGGTCGAAGCTTACCCCGCAGGTCATGAATTCGGCATTGGGCCAAGCGCTTTTCTCGCTTTCGCTCGGAGTGGCGGGGCTCATCACATACGGCTCCTACATCAAGGAAAAGAGCAATCTTGGCGGCACCGCAGCGATTATCGCGGTCGCGGATACCACCGTGGCCCTGCTTGCCGGGCTGATGATCTTCCCGATCGTCTTCGCGGTAGGCCTCGACCCTGCTGCGGGGCCGACGCTCGTATTCCAGACTCTGCCGTTCGCTTTCCAGACCATGCCTGCCGGCGCCCTGTTCGGCTTCCTGTTCTTTGTTCTGATCCTCGTCGCCGCGATCACCAGCTCCATTTCGCTACTCGAGGTGCCGACCGCATGGGGCATTGGAGAATTGGGCTGGAGCAGGGCGAAATCCGCCTTGGTATTCGGTATTGGCGCCCTCCTTATCGGAGTCTTGTGTCTGCTGGGCTACAATGTGCTGGCTGACGTACGTCCGCTTGGTTTCTGGTCGTTGTTCGAAAACACCGACATCCTCGATACGATCGATGGGTTTACCGGCAAGGTCATGTTGCCCTTGGGCGCACTGCTGACCTCGATTTTTATCGGCTGGAAAGCTGATGCGAACTTGTTGCGAACGACCACCGGTCTTTCGCCAATGGCTTTCGGCCTGTGGCGCTTCCTCATTGCGTGGCTGTGCCCGATTGCGGTTACGATCATCCTCGTGACCGGTCTTTTCCCGAGTATCCTAGGCGCCTGACGAATCTCTCTTTTCCAACCGGAGAATCGCGCGTAATGAGCGTACTCCGGTTGGCAGAGCGGGGAGGGCCCGCTGCGGACCGGTGGAGCCCATCGGCCAGAAATGATCCTCGACAGAGTGAAGCCGCTCGACGCCATCTTGGCGGCGGCGCAAAAGAAGTCGCTGCACCGTTCGTTAGGTGCGTTGCAGCTTATGTTGTTCGGCATAGGTTGCATTATCGGTACGGGGATATTCGTGCTCACCTCTGCCGGTGCCCAGAAAGCGGGCCCGGGACTGATGCTGGCGTTTGTCATAGCGGGGGCGGTCTGTATTGTCGCTGCACTATGCTACGCAGAGATCGCTTCGATGATACCTGTGGCAGGCTCGGCCTACACTTATAGCTATGCCACCATGGGCGAATTGTTGGCCTGGACAGTTGGTTGGGCGCTCATTCTCGAATATGCCATTGCCGCATCGGCAGTGTCGGTAGGCTGGTCGGGCTATTTCAGCGGAACGATTCTGAACGAATTCCTTGGCATCGAATTGCCGCAGTGGCTGGCTGCTGGGCCGCTCGCATTGGGCGGAGAGCCTGGTGGTTTCATTAATCTTCCCGCGCTTGTCATCGCCCTGCTCGTGACTTGGCTGCTGATGATCGGAACCAGCGAAAGCGCCAAGGTCAATGCGATCCTCGTTGCGATCAAGGTGGCAGCGCTGACAGTCTTCATCGGACTGACGCTGACCAGCGCCTATTTCGATCCAGACAAGTTCAACCCATTTCTGCCCGCTGGTATTTTCGGCGGCTTTGGTACGGGTGTTGGCGCGGTTGGCGCGGCGGCGACGATCTTCTTCGCCTATGTCGGCTTCGATGCGGTTTCCACAGCGGCAGAAGAGACGAAAAACCCGCAACGCAACGTGCCTATCGGCCTTGTCGGTTCCCTCATATTCTGCACCGTTTTCTACATCCTCGTGGCGGCGGGCGCGATAGGTACCATCGGCGGCCAGCCTATCATGGGGCCTGGAGGAATTCCTTTCCCGGCAGGATCGGAAGAGCTCGCCAGGCAGTGTGCGCTTCCGGCCTATTCCGACGCGCTGGTCTGTTCGAATGAAGCATTGGCTCACGTCCTTCGCCAGATCGGTTTTTCGGGCGTCGGCAATATGCTGGGCATTGCCGCTTTCCTGGCGCTACCTTCAGTAATTCTCGTCCTCTTGTTCGCGCAGACGCGCATCTTTTTCGTGATGAGCCGTGACGGGCTCTTGCCCGAAGGACTTTCAAAGGTGCATCCGCGTTGGAAGACCCCGTATGTGGTAACTATCCTTACAGGGGCGATCGTGGCCGTGGGTGCGGCCTTCTTCCCGGTCGGCCAGCTGGCGGATATTGCCAATGCTGGCACTCTCTACGCCTTCCTGATGGTCGCCGTGGCGGTGATGGTATTGCGGCGGACTGCGCCTGACAGAAAACGCGATTTCCGTACCCCCGTGCTCTGGTTTGTCGGACCGGCAACGATTGGCGGATGTGCCTTTCTGTTCCTGAATCTGCCGAGTGCTGCGATGCTGGTGTTGCCTGTGTGGACGGCGATCGGACTGTTTGTGTATTTTGGCTACGGTCGGAGGAACAGCCATCTCGGTAAGGGTATTGTGGAAGTCATCGACGATGTTGCGGGTGAGGAAACGATGATTCCCATCCATCCGCCGAAGGCTTGAGGTAACAAGAAAAAGGGCCGCCCCAACCGGAGCGGCCCTTTCAGTTTGTATCATTTGTTGTGGGCGGGTCAGATATTGACCTTGTCCACGTGGCGTTCTTCCGCCTCTTCGTGGACGGTCATGCCCAATGCCATCTTGGCGGTGTTGAGCAGGCCGATATCGCCGTTCCAGATTTCGGCATCGCCTAAATCCATACGCATGAAGAAGATGTCGGGATCATCCTTGCCGCCATCGTACCAGGCTTCGACGAAGTTGTTCCAGAACTGATCGAAGCGTTCCTGACTGGTTTCCTTGACCAGGTTTCCGTTGAAGCGGGCGAAGATATCGTGGCCTTTGCTTTCAAAGGTCGCGGTCACCGGGCCGAGCTTGCAGAAGTCGCTCTTGGTATGGGTGAAGAACCAGATCGAGCTATTTGCGTCCTTGTCTAACTGAGGACTCATCGGGACGGCTGTGGAGCTATCGCCGTTAAGTTGTAGGAAGAGGAACGGGCTGTCGGCCAGCGCCTTCCAGAATTTCTTCTTGAGTTCGTCGGGATTGCCTTCGGCGTGTTTCATGAGGGTCTCCTGAGTGGGGGTTCAAACTCTCAATGAGCGAAGCGTCCGTTCGGTCCCGCCATGCGATGACGGATTATGTGCAGCGCCGAATTGCCATCCCGTCCGCGATGGAACATAATAAGAACAATCGAGTCGATTCCCTTATGACCCATTCAATCCTTTCCTCCCTGCCAATCACGGCTTCCGAAGAAATCGCGACCTTGTCCGCACGACGTAGTACGCGTTGGCGGCCGGGGCTGACAGGGATGCAGGACAAGGCGCTGCATAATGAAATTTTCGCCTCTTCACGTGAAGCGGCAGGTGCAGGGGCGGCTCTTGCGCTGGCACTCGACGATTGGCGCAACGCGCCGCACGGCGAAGGGCAAGAGGCGGATGACCGGCGCGGCGTGCTGTGGGTGCAGACGCGTGATGCGGCGCGGCTTACGGGCAGGCCCTATCGCGCCGGATTGCCGCAGGATGTGCAGGCGCGAGTGATCCATGTACTGGCGGAAAAAGCGGAAGATGCGCTTTTCGCGCTTGAAGAAGGCTTGCGCTGCCGCGAACTCGCTTTCGTGATCGGGGAGATCTCGGGCAATCCCAAGACGCTCGACTTCACTGCCTCGCGCCGTCTGACGCTAACCGCGCAGAAACACGGTGTCCCGCTGTTCCTGGTGAGGGTGGACGCGGCGCGCGATCTGTCCTCGGCGCGGATGCGCTGGGAGGTGACTTCCGCTCCCTCTGATGGGTCTGAATGGAACGCGCAGGCACCGGGCGATCCTGGATGGCGGGCTGAATTGTTCCGTACGCGTTCGCATGCGCCGGGAAAGTGGATGCTCAAGGAAACAGGAAAGAGCCTGAAAGCCACCAAGGTTCGGGAAGAGGTGGATCGAGCGGTGGCGGACTGGACAGCGGGGCTGCAGCATCGGCGCACGCCCCGCCGCGCATGAATGCGGTCGCGGGGGGGCTTCCCCAACTGCCGACTGTCCAACCTCGCCGTATTCTCTCGATCTGGCTGCCCGCCATGGCGATGGATCGGTGGCGGCTGGGCGTTTCGGAACGCAAGGAACTGGACAGCAAGCCACTCGTCCTGATCTCCGATACAGCGCGCGGACCGCGGATCGAATCTGCCAACCGTGTGGGGGCATCTGCAGGGGCGAGGGCGGGAATGATGCTCGCCGATGCACGCACGCTGTGTCCCGAAATCGTGACCGCGCCATCCGATCCGGCAGGCGACCTTGCCTTCCTCGAGAAGCTCGCCGTGTGGGTGCAGCGCTGGGGGCCGTGGTCCGCGATGGATGCGCCCGATGGCCTGCTGGTCGACGTTACTGCCGTGCCGCATCTTTTTGGCGGTGAAGAGAAGCTGGTCTCCGATGTGGAGACCGCCTTCGCCAAACGTGAACTTTCGGTTCGTTGTGCCATCGGACCGAC
>CAYPGL010000006.1:0-8704 GCA_964410035.1 uncultured Qipengyuania sp.
GGGACCTGGTGAAGCACTGGTCGATGGAAGAACGCGAAGAACTGCGCAATGCGGTTCCGAAACAGGCTCTCGATGCGCCCATACCCGGTGGCGGCAAGCTACGGGATCTCGCGAAAGACGTCCTCAAGATCGCGCGTTTGGGGCTGACCGCGCGCGCCCGCGTCAACGCATCGGGTGACAACGAGACCGGCTTCCTCGAAACGCTCGACGAGATCGTGGCCAGCGGCAAGGTGCCTGCGCAGGTCCTGCTCGACCGTTATCACGGCGATTGGGGCGGCGATATCAACCGGATCTACAAATACAGTTTCTGACCACGGGAGAGCTCGGATGATCCGGATCAACGGAACGATCGAGCTAAGGCGTATGATCGACGCCTTGATGCAGAAATCCCTTGTCGAGATGGTCCGCGCCAGCCGCACCGAGGAAGGTTGCCTCGATTACAGTTTCGCGCGCCACTCCGCCGATCCCGACACGCCCGCGCTGTTCGAACGTGCGGCGCTTGATGCGCACGGCCAATCCGCGCACATAGCAGAATTCCAGAAAATCATGGCAGTAAACCCGCCTGCCTCGCGCGATCTCAGAGTCTACGAAATCGACGAGGGCCAGTGACTCGCCTTAGCCCTCGGTCACAACCTAGCGGAAAGCAGTAATCCGGCCGCTGTCATCGAGCACGTAAAGCGTGTTGTTGGCGACGACCGGCGGGAGGCTGATCGGCTGTTCAAGATCGCGGAACAGCGTGGCCGACCCTTCGGCCGTGCTCACCGTGTAGATCTGACCTTCCGAATTGACCGCCCACAGACTGCCGCCTGCGAGAACCGGACCCTGCCAGAAGATCGGATCTTTCTTGTCCTCTTCGTCGCGGAAGCGCGGAAGTTGGGTCAGCCAGCGAACCTTGCCGGTGCTGCGCGCAATCGCGAGCATCCGGGCATCGTCGGTTAGCGCGAAGATCCAGTTACCCGCAATCGCCGGTGTCGAAATGCCCGCGACCGTAAGCTCCCAAAGGCGTTGGCCAGTGACGAGTTCGTAGGCAGCCATGCGGCCGCCCTGACCGAGAGCGAATACCTGACCGCTATCGATGATGGGATCGGCGTCGATATCGCTCAGCGCCCCGACCTGCGTCGAGATAGAGGTTCGCGCCAAGGCATCCGCCCACAGGCTGCGACCGTTCTCGTAGCGATACGCGACGATTTCACCCGAAGTATAGCCGGCTACCACGGTGCCGTTGCCGGCTGCCGGTGCGGCTACGCCGAAAACGCCGGCCATCGTGGTCGAACCCGATTCCTGCCATACCTGCTTGCCATCCGCTGCATTGAGAGCAAACAGCTGATTGTCCTGAGACATTACGAAAACATTGCCAAAGGAAACCGTCGGCGAACCGCGCAGCGGGCCGCCCGGCTGAACCTTCCAGAGTTCGGTCCCGGTATCGGCATTCAGCGCGTAGACGAAACCTGCGCCATCGGTGCCGTAGAGCTTGCCGTCATCGAAACTGACCCCGCCGCCGAATGCCGAGGGGCGCGTGTCGTCGGTCAGTACGCTCTGGTAGGTCCAAACCTGCGATCCGGTTTGCGCATCGAAAGCGCTGACCCGACCATCGGCGCCCACGGCAAAGAGTTTGCCGCCGCCAACAACCGGTGCCGCACCCAGACGACGCTTGTTGCTGCCGCCTGAGACCTGAGCCGTAAAGGCCCGCGTGGGAGCCGATGACAGTGCGAGGTGGCCATAGCTTTTGCTCGCGGTCCCGCCAGCCTGGGCCCAGCTATCGTTGGCTCTTGCCGCAGGGAGCGTCACCGCGGTTCCAGCAAGGGCAGGATCTACCTTGGCGCCGCTTTCGATCCGGGAAAGGATCGGCTGACGATCGCCGAGGGTAGGCGTGTCCTTCTTGCCATCGCCTCCGCCGAACAGGCCGCCGCTGCATGCACCCAGTGCAATCACGGAGCTTGCGAGGATCGCGCCTCTGACGAGGGATTTAGCATAGGTTTCGCTCATGGATTTTCCGTTTCGTGTCATTCGCTGACGATTTCGGCGCCTTCGCCGCCGACGCGCTGCGTATCGAGGATGTCCTGCACATCGTCGACCGCGTCGACGCCTAGGATACCCGCCATGTTGAGCATGCGGGCACGCGCCGGTTCCGGGGTATTTTCATCGCGTGCGATTTCGGCAAACAATGCACCTGCTTCGCTGCGCTTGTTCTGTTCAAGATATGCATGCGCGACCAGTTCACCGGCACTGGCAAAGAACGGCTCGCCCGGCACTGCGAGCGGTTTCATCACGGCGACGACCTCGGCCGGTTCCATCTGGTCGTAGCGCAGCGCGGTGCGGCGGATCAGCGCGAGATTCCGCAAAACGTCCGGCGCGCTTTCGTCATCGGCAATCTCCCCGAATAGAGTAGCGGCCTCTGCGGCGTTGCCGTCTTCTGCAGCAATTCCAGCTCGCAGCATCTTGGCGCTGATAGCAGGCGTGCCTTCGCCTTCAAAACCTGCAAGCTGGGAGGCCGCTGCATCGACATTGCCCGCCTGCAACTGGTCTAGAGCGGTCACGAGTTCCTCGCTCGACGATTCCAGCGACGATTCCTGGCGGTTGTCCCAATAAAGGTAAGCGGCGAAGGCCAGAAGGCCAATGACGACCACCCCGATGAGCGGCTTGCCATAGCGGCCCATGAAGCCTTCGAGATCGCTCTGGCGCACGGCATCGTCGACTTCGCGCAGCAGTGCTTCCTGCTCTGCGGCGCTTGCCTTGGCCTTCTTCTCTTCGCGAGTGAGTGTAGTATTGGGTGTGCGTGCCACTGCGGCGCGGTCTCCGGTCCTTGGATATCAGGTTTGCGGGTCTTTAGGCATCGCACTTGCGAAGGGCAATGCCTTGGCGACTGTGGGCACGTGCGTGTCCCCTTTCGTGTGAATGCGCGATGAAAGCTTTTTTCAGAATTCCCTCTTCATGGCGCTTGAATAGAGCCGCCGGAAGGTTGCAATTGCCTTCTCACGATCGAATTCCTGTACGGCCCGGACCCTGTTGGCTTCCCCTATTGTCTTCTGCAGGTCCTTGTCCGTGGCGAGTGCGGGGAGATTGGCGGTGAGCATGCTTTCACTCATGCCCTGAAGCAACCATTCCCGATTGGGTTCGGCGACGGTGTCTATCGTGCCGCCCTCCCGAGAGGCGATGACAGGCACGCCCGCTGCCATCGCCTGAACGAGTCTTTCCGGAAAACCTCGCACCGGATCGGGTTCGACGAAGATGTCGAACAGGCCTAGCACCCGCGCAGGTTCCTTAACCGTACCCGGGAAGTGGACGCGATCGTTCAGCCCGAGACGATAGATTTCGGTCTCGACATTGCTAGTATCGTGGCGGTCTCCCAGCAGGATGAGATGCCATTCTTCGCCGAGGTTGGCGAAGGCTCTCACGAGCGCCGCGCTGCCTGACGAACCGGGATTTTTAGGCCACGCGCCAACCCATTTCTCGCCGGAGTGCTTGATGAGGCGAAAGCCGTCCTTCCTAGGCCGGTTGGCGAAGACCTTCGTGTCGATACCTGGAGAGATGCGCTTTACCCGGCCCATCGGCTGCTGCCAGTCGACCAGTGCCGCTTCTTCGAGCTGTTCCCCCGGCACCACCACACCCGCCGATTTGCCGAGCGCAAACCGCCGATACCATTTGCGCCGAAAGCTCCGCTGACGGTCTGGCACATATTCGTGATGAACAAGAGGCGGCAGGTCCATCGCGTCTTTGAACAGCGTGTGGGCCATGGCCACGTCGAGCGCGTCGGGTCCGTGAGTGAGCACGAGATCGAAAGGCGTCATCGCCCGCGCCAGCTTCTGCATCCGGCCAGGCAGGGGCAGGCCTGCCAGCCTCGGAAAATCGCTGGCCGGCTTCAGATAAGCGCTCTGGCGCAGTCCGCCAGGTAATGCGCCATCCTCCGTTACCAGAGTGTGCCGCAGCCTGTTGCCGAAAGCGCCAATCAGTTCGACCGTAGCTCCCTGCGGCAGGACATGAAGTATATGGGGAGCAAGATCGCCCTTCGTGCCACCCATCAGATGTTTCCGAGCAGCGCGTCGATGGCGCTGCGGACCTCCGGCTCGTCGAGCGTCGGGGCGTGTCCAGCATTGGGGACAACCACGACGTCTGCATCCGGAGCGCGGCGCTGCATTTCGGCGAGCGTCTCTTCGCTCAGGATCGTGGAAAGTGCGCCGCGGACCAGGACCAGCGGTTTACCGGCCAACGCTTCGAATCCGGGCCATAGATCGGGCGGAACGGCATTGTCGTCGGTCTCGTTGAACGGATCAGCGATCTTCATGTCGTAATCAAAGGCGATCCGGCCGTTGTTGCACAGCGTCATCGAACGCTTGGCCATCCTGATCCAGTCGTTCGTGTCGAAAGAGGGGTGCGAATCGCCGTGGACTTCCTCGAGCGAACGCGCAGCGTGCATCCAAGTGGGGTAGCTTCCGCCCTTGCCCAGATAGGTCTTGATCCTGTCGATCCCCTGTGGGTCTACGACCGGGCCGATATCGTTGATGACCGCCCCGGCAATCCGAGCAGGAGCGAACTGGGCAATGAGCATGGTCATCAGGCCGCCCATAGACGTGCCGATCGACACGAAGCGTTCCACACCCTCCTGCTCCAGCAGGGCCATGACATCCGAAATATAGGTCGGCACCGCATAGCTCATGCTGTCTTCCGCGTAAGCGCTCTGCCCCCGGCCGCGCATGTCGGGCACGATGACCCGGTGCCCCAGCCCCGCGATATGCGGCGCTAGCTCATCGAAATCGCGGCTGTTGCGGGTGAGGCCGTGCAGGCAGATGACGGGGACCTTGCCCGCATCGCCGCGCGTATAATCGCGGAAATACAGCTCAAGCCCGTCGGGACTTTGCCAGCTGCGTTCGCTGAATTCGCTTTCCATGTTTGCTCCGGTAGCGCCACTGCGTGCAAATTTCGAGAGACGACTTGCATGGATGGTGCATGACCCCCATCCCCTATGTGATGTCCAGTCCCCCAAAGCCTTCCGAATATCGCCCCGACACGCCGATTCTCGCGGTCGCGGACTGGCTGGCGGATCCGGTCCTGTCAGCCGATTTTCCGGAAACGCAGCTGCGCTTCCGCAACAATCGCTGGGCAGAGGCTGTTGGGCTTGCAAACCTGTCCCACGAAGAATGGCTCAGCCATTTCGGTCGCTTCCAGCCGCTGGAGGGCAATCTACCCCGACCGCTCGCGCTGCGGTACCATGGGCACCAGTTCCGCGTGTACAATCCCGAGATCGGTGACGGCCGCGGCTTCCTGTTTGCGCAGCTACGCGATGGCGACGACCGGCTCCTCGATCTCGGCACCAAGGGCTCTGGCCAGACCCCCTGGAGCCGCGCGGGAGACGGCCGGCTCACGCTGAAGGGCGGCGTGCGCGAGATTCTTGCCACCGAAATGCTCGAGGCGCTGGGCGTCAATACTTCAAAGACCTTCAGCATCGTTGAAACGGGCGAGGAACTGGTGCGCGGAGACGAGCCCTCGCCGACCCGTTCGGCCGTAATGACGCGGCTCAGCCATGGCCATATCCGGATCGGCAGCTTCCAGCGCCTGCTCGCGCTCGAAGAAAGGGCGCATATGGAACAACTGGTCGACTATTGCCTCGTCCAGTTTCCCGGCCCTCCCCCTCCCGAGGACGCCCCGGGACGGGACGAGCCAGCCGTAAAGCTCATGCATCTGGTCGTCGAACGTCTCGCCGATCTTGCGGCAAGCTGGATGGTCGCAGGTTTCGTCCACGGCGTCCTGAATACGGACAACATGAACATCGCGGGAGAAAGCTTCGACTACGGCCCCTGGCGGTTCCTGCCCAAATGGGATCCGGGATTCACCGCCGCCTATTTCGATCATGCGGGGCTATACGCATTCGGCCGCCAGCCCGAAGCACTGCACTGGAACTGCGGACAGTTCGCGATCGCGCTGCGCCTCATCGCCGATTCTCCGCCGCTGATTGCCGCGATGGAGCGCTTCGGTCCGCTCTACATGGAAGCGGTCGGGCGGCGCTGGTGCTGGCGGCTGGGGGTCGAAAGCAAGAGGCTTGAAGAGGACGGCAAGCTGGTCGGGGCCTGCGAGGCATCGATGGCCCAGAGCGGCGAACAGCCGGACGTCTTCTTCTTTCGACATCGCGGCGGGAAACCCGGAGAAGGCGAACTCAGCGATCTTCTCTCGGCCTATCGGGCGGTGGACGATAGTCATCCCTATTGGGCTGAAGGTGCGCCCGAGAGCATGGTGATCGATGAGGTTGAAGCGATCTGGTCGGCGATCGCCGAACGGGATGATTGGCAGCCTCTTCACGAAAAGGTCGCCCGCCTGCGCCGAATGGGAGAGGCCCACGGCGCAGCTCCGGATCCCTCAGGTCACACTCGCTAGGCGCGATTTGACGCGCGAAGTCAGAAAGCACATAGGCCGTTTCACCCAAGGCGACCGTTTTAAGGACAGGCTATTCAGTGTCGGACAAGATGATTTCCACCGAGCCAGCGACAGGAAACCAGATCTGGCGCGGCAAGGTCGGCAATGTGGACGATGCCCTAGCACGCGCGCTCGCAGCGAAGCGCGCATGGGCAACAGAATCGGTATCGCGGCGGATGGAGTTCATGCGCCGTTTCGCCAATCAGGTGCTCAAACACGCTGAACCTTTTGCCGAGCTGATTGCCAGAGAAACCGGCAAGCCTCTTTGGGAAGCGCGCACAGAGGTCGAGGCGGTCAAGAACAAGGTCGAAATCTCGATTACGGCCTACGCAGAACGGACGGGTCAGAAAAAGCTCGACAGCGCGCTGCAGGGCAGTGCCGCGCTGCGCCACAAGCCGCATGGCGTGATGGCAGTTCTGGGACCCTATAACTTTCCCGCACATCTTCCCAACGGCCATATCGTTCCAGCGCTCATCGCGGGCAACGTCGTCGTGTTCAAGCCGAGCGAGAAGACGCCGGCAGTGGGCGAATTCCTGACCAAGCTGTTTCATGAAGCAGAAGTGCCGGAAGATGTTATCCAATGCGTCCATGGCGGGGCCAATGTCGGCAAGGCGCTGGTCGCGCACCCCGATATCGACGGGCTGTTGTTCACCGGGTCGGCGCCAGCCGGTATCGCCATAAACAAGAAGCTCGCGAGCGATCCGGCCAAGATCGTCGCGCTGGAGATGGGCGGCAACAATCCCATCGTCATCCTCGATACGCCGAAGATCGAAGACGCGGCGGCAACCATTATCCAGTCCGCCTTCACCACTGCCGGCCAGCGCTGTACGGCAGCTCGCAGGCTGGTCGTGCTCGACAGTATGTACGACCAGATCGTACCTGCGGTCAAAAGCATGGCGCAGCGTCTCATCGTGGGCGAGCCCTTCGGCGACCCCCAGCCCTTCATGGGAACGGTAATCGACAATGAAGCCGCCGATCTCCTGCTCCAGAGCAGAGCGGCGCTTCTGGATCATGGCGGCGAGGACATTCTGGCCATGGAGCGTACGCAGGACGACCTGCCTTTCCTCACGCCCGGGCTCATCGACACCACCAACATCGACGAGCGGCCCGATATCGAGCTGTTCGGCCCCCTTCTTCAAATTGTTCGGGTGAAGGATTTCGACGAAGCCATCGCCGAGGCGAACAACACGCGATATGGTCTGTCGGCTTCACTGGTCGGCGGGAAGCCCGATGATTTCGAACGCTTCTGGAGCGAAACCCGGGCCGGGATCGTAAACTGGAACCGTCCGACCAATGGCGCTTCCTCCGCCGCGCCGTTTGGGGGGATTGGCCTCTCCGGAAACCACCGCCCGGCGGCCTATTATGCCGCGGACTATTGCGCCTATCCGGTTGCAAGCACCGAGATGGACCAGCCGCGAGCCAGTATCGGCGTGGGCCTGAAAGACGGTACCAAACCTACCCGCAAGGCTAAGGACACACACAAATAAAAGGGCGCCGCCGGCTCCTCTTATCATGAGGATACAGACGACGCCCACTACGACCCGAAGGCCGTCTTCAAGCTGCGGGTGGGCGCAGCTCGAAGCTCTGGAATTATCCGCAGCGAGTGCTGGAGCGGTCGATCGAACGGCCAAGTAATGCACCTGCAGCGCCGCCAAGGATGGCGCCGAGCGTACGATCCCCGCCGCGTCCGGCTACTTCATGGCCGAGCAGTGCGCCGACCCCGGCCCCGACAAGTAGGCCGGTGGTGCCGTCATCCTTGCGGCAATAGTAACGGTTGTCGCGGCCGCGCCAGATTCGGGTGTCGCGGCGTACCGGCTGGCCCCAATCACGCGAGTAGCCCTGGTAATATTCGCGCGACTGACGGTCGCGGCCATAGTGATGACGGTTGTGACGCTTCCGCTTGTGCTCATATACCGTGTCCGCCACTACTATGGACGGCGTCTGCGAGGCTCCACTGGCTGGCACGACAGCGGAAGCAGGCATGGCGAGCGATAGGCCTGAAGCGGCGAGCGCCAGCGAGAGGGTCTTGGTCAGCTTCATCACGGCAATCTCCTTGGTCGTCTTCGACTCGTTGATTGTTAATGCCGTTAATGATTAGAGGTCTTTTGCTGAACAGATTGCAACGGCAATGTCAGATTCCCATTAATCGACAAGCCGTGCCCCGCGGGCAGACAAGATGAGACTTGCAGGCCCATTCAAGCGCTCGTAGGCGCCAAATATTCATGGAAACGACAGGAACCGAACACCCGAAGACGGGCCTCTGGGCGGCGCTGGGCGCATATCTGATCTGGGGATTTCT
>CAYPGL010000006.1:8714-12232 GCA_964410035.1 uncultured Qipengyuania sp.
ATTTCTGCCGCTCTACCTGATTCTGGTGCGCAGCGTTCCAGCGATGGAATTCGTCGGCTGGCGGATCATCTGGACCCTTCCGCTGTGCCTGTTAATCGTGGCCGTGCGCAAGCAGCTACCGCAACTACGTGCTGCCATGAGCAATGGACGGACTATGGGCTGGCTCCTGATCTCGGCCACGCTCATCGCGGTGAACTGGGTAGTTTATGTCTGGGCGATTCAGAGCAATTACGTTTACGCGGCAAGCCTGGGCTATTACATCAACCCGCTGATCAACGTGCTGCTGGGCACCCTCCTGCTGAAGGAGAGGCTTTCGCGTTTTCAGTGGGCGGCTGTCGCGCTGGCAGCGGTGGGCGTGTCGCTGCTCCTCGGCGGTGCTCTGACCACCCTCTGGATCAGCCTGACACTGGCGTTGAGCTTCGGAACCTACGGTCTCATACGCAAGCAGGTGGACGTGGGCGCCTTGCCGGGCCTGACCATCGAATCCCTCTTGCTGCTGGTTCCTGCTGCGGGCGTGATCTGGTTCTACTCGGGCACACCGGCGGGATCGTCCTTCGCCCAATCGACGGAACTAAGCCTCGCGATCATGCTGGGCGGCGTGCTGACGGCCATCCCGCTGCTGATGTTCGCCATCGCCGCCAAGCGTCTTCCCTATTCGACACTCGGTTTCATCCAGTTCCTCGCGCCAAGTATCGTTTTCGTTCTTGGACTGACGGTCTTCGGCGAGGAATTGAAACCCGTCCAAGCTGCCTGCTTTGCATGTATCTGGGCAGCGGCAGGGATCTTCGTGTGGGACCTGTGGTCGCGCTCTAAGAAGCCAGCCGCCATTTGAGCGTTTCGCCGGCGTGGAACGGCACGATGGCTGCGCCTCCGCCTCCTACTTCGGAAGGGACTTCGATGGACTCTTTATTCAGTGTAATGAGCGCCTCGTTCACTGACAGGCCGTAGAAATTCGGACCATTGAGGCTGGCAAAGCCCTCGAAATGCTCAAGTGCATTTTCTTCGTCGAATACTGTGACGTAGCTTTCAAGCGCAAAAGGCGCATTGAATATCCCCGCGCAGCCGCAATCGCTTTCCTTGGCGTGGCGGTGATGCGGCGCGCTGTCCGTGCCGAGGAAATATTTCGCCGAGCCGCTCGTCGCTGCCTTGCGAAGCGTCAGGCGGTGTTCCTCGCGCTTGGCAACCGGCAGGCAGAACATGTGCGGGCGGATACCGCCGACGAGGATCGCGTTGCGGTTGATATGCAAATGCTGGGGCGTGATCGTGGCTCCGATCTTCGGCCCAGAGCTATCGACGAACTGTACTGCCTGTTTCGTGGTAATATGCTCGAAGATTACCTTAAGCTCGGGCAAACGCTCCACCAGCGGCGCAAGAACCCGATCAATGAATACCGCCTCGCGGTCGAAGATATCAATGTCGGCGTGGGTTACCTCGCCATGAACGCATAGCGGCATGCCGATCTGCGCCATGCGTTCGAGAACGTCGAATATGTTGGCAACGTCTGTCACGCCATGGGCGGAATTGGTCGTCGCTCCCGCGGGATAGAGTTTTGCCGCAGTGAGTACGCCATCGGCGAAGCCCGCGGCCAGATCGTCGGCATCGGTCTCATCCGTCAGGTAGGCGGTCATCAAGGGCGTGAAATCGAGCCCTTCGGGCACGGCCGCGAGGATCCGCTCGCGATAATCATATGCGAGCGCGCTGGTAGTCACGGGCGGCGCAAGGTTCGGCATCACGATGGCGCGCGCGAATTGGCGTGCGGTATGCGGGACTACAGCGCGCATCGTTTCACCGTCGCGGAAATGCAGGTGCCAGTCGTCGGGGCGGCGGATCGTCAGCGATTCGGTGGCAGTGCTCATGGCGGTTGCCTATGGCGGCAGGCGGCCTATCTGTCACCCATGACAGCTACCCGACTGATGAACCGCGCGGTCATCCGCCTTTCCCCCCGGGACGATAGCGAAAGCGTCGTCGAGTTTCTCCAGGGACTGCTGACCAATGATGTGAAGCAGAAGCTGCCAGTCTATGCCGGGCTGCTCACTCCGCAAGGCAAGACGCTGTTCGACATGATCGTCTGGCCTGCGGGAGACGGGCAGCTGCTACTGGACTGCGAGGCAGAGTTTGCCGAGGAACTCGCCAAGCGCCTCACCCTCTATCGGCTGCGCCGGAAGATAGACATCGCGGTCGACGAAAAGGTCGCGGTGCATTGGGAGAAGCATGGCGGCGACGGCGGCGCGCCCGATCCGAGATTGAAGGCTCTGGGCCAACGCTGGCTTGCTCCCGCGTCCGGCGACGAAGCAGTCGACCATGCCTATCTTACCCACCGCCTCTCGCTAGGAGTGCCCGAAGGTCGGGCCGAACTTGGCGACATATTGTGGCTCGAAACCAATGCCGTCGAGCTCCATGGCGTCACCTTCGACAAGGGCTGCTATATCGGCCAGGAAAACACCGCGCGGATGAATTGGCGCAGCAAGGTCAACCGGCGGCTGTTGGTAGTGCCCTTCGATAAGTCCAAAGAAAAGCGCCGAAAAGCTGGCTATCCGGACCTTGGCTTCGCCGTCGATCACCTACGTGTGAACGACATCGATCCCCAATTGGCACCGGAGTGGATGCGTTCAGGCTTGGTGCCTACAGAGTAGTGGTTTCGAGCGAGCGGACCAGCATCCGCTCCGCCCGGTCACGCGCCGCCGTTTCCGGAAGGCCTAGCGACCGCGCGAGCGCTGCTCCGATCAGCGCATCGCCCATTGCCATTAGTACCAGCGCCAGCGTTTCCTCGTGGACCTGCGTCGCGTTGCCCGAATGCGCGGCTTCCTCTGGCGCTATCTCGTCCACCAGTGCATGGATCGTCTCGACGATGGGCGTCAACGCGTCCTCGTTGCCGGTCAGGATCATCCAGCTGGCGAGCGCCCCTGCACCTTCCTTGTCGAAAGCATCGAAAGCGAGGTCCACCACTTCGCGCGGGTGTCCAAGGCCGGCGCGGCTGGCACGGACGGCATCGGCAATCGTGGAGCAGACCGCCTGGGCCAAGTGGCCAGCGAGTTCCTTCTGCAAGCCAGCCGCAGAACCGAAATGGTGCAAAAGATTGGCATGCGTACGCCCAATCCGGGCAGCCACTGCCTTGAGAGTGACCGACTGGGGACCGGTCTCGATCAGCAGGATACGGGCCGCTTCCAGAGCGGCAAGACGGGATTCCTCGGGAGATAGACGCTTGCGGGTTGCCATGTTGACGTAGCGTTATCGTATCGGGCGTTTTACGCAAGGCGTTAAGACCGTGTTATTGACATCAATGTAAATAACCACTACTGACATCAATGTAAGTTAACCTCGGAGCCGTCCCATGAATGCCCCCGCGCATTTCGACACCCCCCAGACCAAATCTACGCCCACCCCGGCTGACCTCACGATCACCATTCGTGACGAGCGCTTCAATCGCGGCACCACGCCGCGTCGCTGGTGGGCGGGCGAGCCTTTCGGCACGGCCTGGCACAATGCCCTGTCCGCCACCTTCCCCCGCGGCGAAGCCT
>CAYPGL010000006.1:12242-19730 GCA_964410035.1 uncultured Qipengyuania sp.
AAGCGGTGAAGGCGCATCGCGACGGCGCCGATCCGCAGCTTGCGGCAGAGATACGCGCTTTCGTGAAGCAGGAAATCAATCACACCCGCGAACATATCGCCTTCAATCGTCTCGCCGAGGATCATGGCTATGACATCAAGGCGATCGACCGGCGGGTGGAGGAAATGCTCGCGCTGACCAAGGATCGGCCGGTCATCGTGAACCTTGCCGCGACCATGGCGCTGGAGCATTACACCGCCATGATGGCCAGCGAGTTCCTCGCCAATCCGCAGCATTTCAAGGACGCCGATCCGGAAGTGCGAGCGATGTGGGAATGGCATTCGGTCGAAGAGATCGAACACAAGGGCGTCGCGTTCGACACTTGGAACCATGCTACGAAGAACTGGTCAAAGTGGCGGCGCTGGAAGCTGCGCAGCCTGATGATGCTGATCGTCACCTTCAACTTTTTCCGCAATCGCTGGATCGACACGCTCGAACTGCTCGCGCAGGACGGGATCAAGGGCGGCAGGGCCAAATTAGGTCTGCTCAAATACCTCTTGGTCAGCCCCGGTGTGGTGCGCCGGATCTTCCCCGCATGGATCGCTTATTTCAAGCCTGGTTTCCATCCCTGGAATCAAGACGACCGCGAATTGATCGCAAAATACGAGGGCGAGTTCGAAGCCGCTCTCATGCCGGCAGAATAACTTCGCGCGTATAGTCGGAGAACAAGCGGCCCCGCGCTTACCGCGGGGCCCTTTCTTTTATGCCGCTTGGAGCGGAGCCGCGATCTCTTCGCGCAGGTCGATACGATAGAGGACGCATTCGGCCTCTTCGCCGCGTCCGCAGCTATGCCGCAGCGCCACCTTGCCGGTCGGTTGGAAGCCCAATTTGCGCAACACCCGGCCAGATGCCGGATTGTCCGTGAAATGCCCTGCGCTTAGGCTGTCGTGGCCGAGCAAGGACGCGATCTCCAGAACTCCACGCGCCGCTTCGGTGGCATAACCCTGTCCCCAGAATGGGCGGGCGATCCAGTAACCCAGCTCGGTACCGTCCATTCCGGGATCGATGCCGATGCAGCCGATCAGATCCGAACCATCGGCTGTCGGACGGGTAATCAGAAACACGGGATGGCGCGAATCGTGATCGCGCTGGACGAAGCTTCGGGCATGTTCGGGGAGATAGGGCCAAGGCGCCGAGGCGAGATTGCGGACGACTCCCGGATCGGCGATTACGCCATACAGCGCTTCCGCATCTTCGGGCCAGGCAGGCCGCAGCAGTAACCTGTTCGTAACATGGAACATCGGTATTCTCCCCGTGAGGTCCACGCTCCGGGCTCCTAGGCCGGACGCGTGACAATTGCGTGGCGGCGATACAAAATTTCGCCGAATGGAGAGGGAGAAACGACAAGAGGGAGACGGGTCGGCCCCATCTCCCTCTTCGTGTGCCGGATCGTTAGCCCGGCTGGGACCGTCTCGTCTGGACGATCCCGTTATCGGAGCGTCCTATTATTCGGCGGCTTCCGCCAACATGTCGACCGATACGTATTTGCGGCCGAGCTTGCCCGAGTGGAATCGGACGACGCCGTCGGTAAGCGCGAACAGTGTATGGTCCTTACCAATGCCGACGTTGACGGCGGGGTAGAACTTCGTACCGCGCTGGCGCACAATAATGTTTCCGGCAACCACGGACTGGCTGCCGAACTTCTTCACACCAAGACGACGACCGGCGGAATCACGACCGTTACGCGACGAACCGCCTGCTTTTTTATGTGCCATGGTCCGGGTTCCTTACTTCTTGGATTCAGTCTTCTTAGGCGCTGCCTTCTTGGCAGGTGCCTTGTCGGTAGCTGCGGCTTTCTTCGGCGCAGCCTTCTTTGCCTTGGGCGCGGCCTTCTCTTCGGAAGTATCCTTCTTCGGAGCGGCCTTCTTGGTTTCAGCCTTAGGCGCGTCGTCCTTGGCGGCTTCCTTCTTCGGAGTTGCCTTCTTCTCGGCCTTCGAATCGCCCACCGCAGTGATGCGCAGCAGAGTCATCTGCTGGCGGTGGCCGTTCTTGCGGCGATAATTGTGGCGGCGGCGCTTCTTGAAGACGAGGACCTTTTCACTCTTCGCCTGGGCAATGATTTCGGCCGAAACGGTAACCTTGCCGGCGTCCGAAAGCTTGTCGCCTTCGCCTGCCAGCAGGACGTCGCCCAGCGTGATGGTGTCACCGGCTTCGCCAGCCAGCTTCTCAACCGCGATCTTGTCTCCGGCGGCAACCCGGTATTGCTTGCCGCCCGTGCGCACTACTGCGAACATGGTACGTATCTCTCGTTCAAATTGCTGTGCCGCAATCCACAAAACGAACTCTTGCGAATCCGCGGCGCACCCGTCGACCCACCGATTGGCGGGCCCGGAAAGAAGCGTGCCGTTAGGCGAATGCCGGGCCCAAGTCAACGATGGACAATGCGCTTTTTTGCATTCCCGCTGGCACGAAACCGCGCCCGTGCTATGTGGCGGACATGCTGCGTTATGCAAGAGCTACCCTTCTCACCTCGCTGGCAATCCTGCTGGGTGCCTGTGCCTCGACCGATGGAAAATATCCTTCGCTCGCCATACGCGATGCCGAGCGGGCGGAAGGACAGTTCGACACGGGCGAACCCGCCCGCCTCGATATTCCACCAGTCGAAGTCGACCTGACCGGCGGGCTGAACGCACGTCTGTCCAGCCTGGTCGCAGCTGCCGAAGCAGCGCATTCGGAATTCGTGGAAGTCCGGCCCCGCGCCGAACGCCTTGTTTCCGCAGCAGCAGGCAGTGCGGTGGGCAGCGACAGTTGGGCCAGCGCCCAGGTCGTCCTCGCGGAACTCGATTCGGCCCGTAGCCGTGCAGCAGTTCCGCTGGGCGATCTCGACGCTCTCTATGCGGCGGCACGCGTCGCTGCGGATGATACCGCCACCATCGATGTCGCTCGAGACCGGGTTATCGCTCTGGTCAGTGAAGAGGACGCGGCCCTAGAGTCCTTGCGCTCCCAGATCCGATGAGTCTCGCGTGTCCGACCTGTCCAGTCCGCGATCGAGCGGCCTGCGCGGTGCTGGACGAGGCCGAGCGTGAAGAACTCGCCAAGGCCGGGAGAACGCGCAAGCTTGCAAAAGGTGAAACGCTGTTTGCCGCCGGGATGAGCGAGGCTGCCTGCGCGACCCTGTTGCGCGGCGCGCTCAAAATCACTTCGACCGATGCAGACGGACGAGAACGCATTCTTTCGCTGGTTCACCCATCGGGCTTCGTGGGCGAGATGTTCGCACCCTATATGCGGCATGACGTTGTCGCTCTGGGCGATAGCGAGCTTTGCGTATTTTCCGGTCCCGCCTTCGCCGAGGCGGTCGAGCGTTACCCGAAACTGAGCCAAGCGCTGTTGCGGCGGACGCAGGAGGACCTCTACGCCAGCCGCGAACTGCTGGCGCTGACTGGCAATGCTTCCGCGGAACAGCGCGTTTCAGGCGCCCTGCTTTCGATTTCCCGGGCGGCGAGCGATTCGCCCTGCCATCTGGCCAGCCGGTTCGATTTGCCGATATCTCGCGGCGAACTTGCCGACATGCTGGGCCTGACGATCGAGACGGTGAGCCGGATGCTGACCCGCTTCGAACGGGAAGGCGCGATAAGGCGCGACGGAAAGCGCGGGATCGAACTGGTCGACCCCGCGCTCCTCCCCCTGTCTTGAGGCGATCTAACGGACCAGGGTCGCGATAGAGACCGTCGCTACGCCCCAGCAGAAGACGATGATGGGCAGTATGAGCATTTGAACACTGGCATCTTTGGCACTCAATCGCCCCGTCAGCGTGGAGATGCCTTCGCGCTGTAATCTTGAAAAAGTTATCTGCTTCGATTCCGTGATCGGAGACAGCCGCGTCCAGACGGCTGGGACACCGAAGCCGGCCACGATGATAATCGTGAAGATCGCCATCGGGATGATGAGGCCGGGCGTCGAAAACCCGGTTGCCATGACAACTAGGAAGCCGAGATAGAGTGCGACCGTCGCGGTGTAGAGCCCTATCGGAAGCTGGAAAGTGCGATCTACCTCGTGACGTGGCTTAGGTGCCGCAACGATAGTGGCCTGTTCGGCAACGAATTCGCGAGTGAGGTACTTGGACATTTCCGATCTCCTTCGTTGGAGATGGATTGGCCCTTTGCCCGGAAGATTCCCTTGATCGAGATCAATCGGCCGAATTTATTTCCAACGTGCGAGGTCGATCCGGTCCTGTGCGCGCGGCTCGATCCAATGCCAGCCATCGGCGTGGCGTTCGCGCTTCCAGAACCACGCGGCAGATTTGAGATGGTCCATCAGATAGTCGGCCGCCTCGAACGTACTTCGCCGATGGCGGGCGGCTGTTGCGATTAGTACGACTGCCTCGCCCGGGTTCATTACGCCGACACGGTGCCAGACCAGCGCACCTTCGAGGTCGAAGCGGATACGTGCTGCTTCGGCCAGTTCTTCCATTCCTGGTAGGGTCAAGGGTTCGTAGTGCGAGAGTTCGAGTGCGCGGACGCCGCCACCGGGACGAACCTTGCCGAGGAAGGAGACGAGCCCGCCTGCCTCATCATGCGCCGCATTGAACGCAGCGAGGGCCTCTCCGACTGATAACCCTTTATCGAGCAACCGTACGTCGAGCGGGCTGGAAAGCGCGAGCCTAGCCACCGCTTACCGGGGGAAGCAAAGCCACCTCGTCGCCGTCTTCCGCTTGCAGCCCGCGTTTGTCGGCCAGTACGCGGCCCTTGCAGGCAAGATTAACGCGATCCTCATCCATCTGCGCGGCGATCTCTGGCCCGACCGCGTCGCGCAAACTTGCCCAATCGAGCGGACCATCCACCTCACGCGATAACTCACCCGCGATGTCGCGCAAGGGGCCCAGAAATAGGATGGTGACGCTCACGAAGCGGCCTCAAGGTATTGCCCGGTGATGCCAGGCGCATTCGAGAGATAGGCTTCGACCGCCGCCAGCGATTCGCCCATGCCCGCGACGAGATTCACACGCTGCGGCGTGTGTTTGCGAGCGAGCATGGCGGCAGCGGCCTTGCGCCATTCGCCGTGCGTATGATCCGCAGGTTCCAACGCCACCATTACGTCGAGCCCTGCCTCCAGCGCCCGTTCTATGGGATCGAGCCAGTTCTGGTGGAACAGCCCCGCTGCCCCTAGGGGATCTTCCGGCAGGCCTTCGACCTCGATCCGTTTCATTCGTGTCGCTCGCGGTGGAGCGTGATGCCGATCTTTTCGCCCGCCTCAGCTATGGCCAGCTTGACGATCTTGACCGTCACCGCCTCGACGCGTCGGTCCTGCAGGAACAACGTTTCACAGATATGGTCCGCTACCGCTTCGATCAACTTGAAGTGCACACCTTCGGGCAGCGCGCCGGAAGCAGCGAACTTGAGATCCATATAGTTCTTCGAATCGTCGAGCGAAGTGTCCGCATAATATTGCCGGAGCGGTTTCATTCGCGCCTGGATGGTGAAGCGTAAAGGCTGCGGCTTGCCCGTTTCTTCGGAGTAAATTCCGGTGAGCACGTCGTGTTCGAAATCGGCGACTTCCAGGATAAGCGAATCGTTCATAAGACGGGGCTTTAGCGCGGATTGGACCAGCGCGCGAAAATTGCGGTCGGCAGCAAACGTCCGCCCTCTTCCTGCACCGCCAGATCGCCATGTTCGATGGTGCCGGGAAGTTCCGCGAACACCTCTTCCAGCAGACCGCCCAGCGCAAGGCTACTCATGCGCACGGCGTAGACGGTTAGAAACAGGAAGCTGCTTTCGGCATCGAGCAGTTGGCGGCAATCGGAAACGAGTTCGGGCAGGCCCTGCTCCAGATGCCAGACTTCCCCGTCCGGACCGCGACCGAATTTGGGCGGATCAAGGATGATCCCGTCATAGCGGCGTCCTCGGCGAACCTCGCGCGCCGTGTATTTCATCGCGTCTTCGACCAGCCAGCGGATCGGGCGATCGTCCAGCTGGGCCAATACTGCATTTTTGCGGGCTTGAGCGACGGACTTCTTGCTCGCATCGACATGGGTGACACGGCCAAAACGGGAGAGGGCCTGGCTGCCGACGCCTGTGTAGCCGAAGAGATTCATCGTCTCGGCATCAGTACGGCCACCCAACTGCTCGCCCATCCAGGTCCATACCGGAGCCATGTCCGGAAAGAATCCGAGATGGCGGAATGGGGTGCATTGTGCAGTAAAACGCGCTTCGTCGCTCCAGCCGAGCTCCCAGCCGTCGCGCGGTACATCGCGGGAGAATTGCCAGCGCCCGCCGCCGTCTTCGTCGCTTCCGGGGACGAATTCGCCGTGTGCATCCCATTCATTGAGCCGCGGTGACCACATAGCTTGGGGCTCGGGCCGGATGAAACGGTAATCGCCATAGGCCTCGAACTTCCGGCCATGCCCGCTGTCGAGCAGGCGATAGCCCTCCCAGCCTTCGCCAACCATCAGTACCGGATTGCGTTGCAGCTTTGCCATCATGCGGCGTTCCCGAGGATATGATCGCGCACGTCCTCGTACGTGCCCGGCAATTCGACATAACGTTCTTGGCGCGCGAAGAGATCTCCTGTGCGGATAGGAAGGCCGGGACGGATACCGGTGGATCGCTCGACCGCATCGGGGAATTTTGCCGGATGTGCGGTGGCCAGAGTGACGACCGGAACGGTAGAATCAACATCCGCCTGCCGCGCAGCGTGGAGACCGATCGAGGTATGCGGATCGAGCAACTGACCACACTCCTCATAAGCCCAGCGCATGGCCTGCGACGTTTCGTCCTCATCCGCACGGGCGCTGGTGAAGAGCGACGCCGCGCCTTCTCGCTGCGCATTGGTTAGACGCATTGCCATTTGCATGTCGAATCCGCGCATCTGTTCCGCCAAGGCCGCCCCGTCGCGCCCGCCGACATCAAACAGCAGCCGCTCGAAGTTAGAACTGACCTGGATGTCCATGCTGGGCGCGACAGTGGGCGTGACCGTCCCTGCGGAATAGTCACCTTGGCTCAGCGCGCGGTGGAGAATGTCGTTAACGTTGGTAGCGACGATCAATCGCTCGATCGGCAGACCCATTCGCGATGCAACATGGCCGGCGAAAACATCGCCGAAATTGCCCGTCGGGACGCTGAAAGCTAGCTTACGATCTGGCCCGCCCAATTGGAGCGAAGCCGCGAAATAGTACACGACCTGCGCCATCAGCCGTGCCCAGTTAATCGAATTGACTGCGCCTATGCGGAGCTTGGCGGTCACGTCGCCATCGGCAAAGATCCGCTTTACCATCGCCTGCGCATCGTCGAAACTGCCATCGATGGCAATATTGTGAACATTGGGCGCGTGCACCGTGGTCATCTGGCGCCGCTGGACGTCGCTCACCCTGCCCTTGGGGTGAAGCATGAAGATCTCGACGTTCTCAAGTCCTGCCACAGCATCGATCGCTGCACTGCCGGTATCGCCGCTGGTCGCCCCGACAATCGTCAGGTTGCCATCCTTTTCGCTGAGAAATTCTTCGAACAGCAGTCC
>CAYPGL010000007.1:0-10719 GCA_964410035.1 uncultured Qipengyuania sp.
GTCTCCTTTTTCGGAACAATGGTTTGCACATCGAGGTGCAGTTCGATCGTGAACACCCGGTCGGACGCACCGACAAGGCACATATCTCGGACATCGTCCTCGAAGCGGCGCTCACCACTATCGCCGATTGCGAGGATTCGGTCGCGGCGGTCGATGCCGAGGACAAGCTGCTCGCCTATCGCAACTGGCTGGGCATCATTCGCGGCGATCTTGCGGAGAGTTTCGACAAGGATGGAAAAACCGTCACGCGCGAACTGGTAGGCGACAAGCATTTCACCGATGCGAACGATACGCGCCGCTCGCATCCCGGCCGCAGCCTAATGTTCGTGCGCAACGTCGGTCATCTGATGACGAACCCTGCAATGCTCTGGGAGGGACAGGAAATTCCCGAGGGCATTCTCGACGCCGTGATAACCAGCGCGATTTCGGCGCAGGATATCGCGGGGCTGGGGAAATACGGCAATAGCCGCAAGGGCAGCATCTATATCGTAAAGCCCAAGATGCATGGTCCGGAGGAATGCGCCTTCACCAACGACCTGTTCGATGCTGTAGAAGACCTACTCGACCTGCCGCGCCATACAATTAAGGTCGGCGTGATGGACGAGGAGCGTCGCACCAGTGCAAACCTTGCCGCCTGCATCCACGCGGTGAAGGACCGGATCGTATTCATCAACACCGGCTTCCTCGACCGTACCGGCGATGAAATCCATACATCGATGCAGGCGGGGCCAATGATGCGGAAGGGCGAGATGAAGAACTCCGCCTGGCTCAAGGCTTACGAAGCGCGCAATGTCGGGATCGGCCTTGCGCATGGCCTCTCGGGCCGCGCGCAGATCGGCAAGGGGATGTGGGCCGCGCCGGATCTCATGGGGCAGATGATGATCGAGAAAATCGGTCACCTGCGCGCCGGAGCAAATACGGCTTGGGTGCCGAGCCCGACGGCTGCGACGCTGCATGCCATCCACTATCACCGCGAGGATGTATTCGAAATCCAGAAGGGGCTGGGTGATGTGGCGAAGCTCGACGAACTTCTGACCATCCCGCTGGCTGACGGGGTCAATTGGTCCCAAGAGGATATCCGGGAGGAGCTAGACAATAACTGCCAAGGATTATTGGGCTACGTGGTGCGCTGGATCAACCATGGAGTGGGCTGTTCCAAGGTCCCCGACATCAATGATGTCGGTCTGATGGAAGACCGGGCAACGCTGCGCATTTCCAGCCAGCACATCGCTAACTGGCTGCTGCACGGCGTGATTTCCGAAGAACAGGTAATGGATTCGCTGCGCCGCATGGCCGCCAAGGTAGACCAGCAGAACTCTGGCGACCCCTTTTACGAACCGCTGCTCGAATACGAAAATGGCCCTGCATTCAGCGCAGCCAAGGACCTGATTTTCAAAGGTATCGAACAACCTAGCGGCTACACCGAACCACTGCTCCATGAATGGCGGCAGCGCCGGAAAGCGAATGCCTGAAGCTTTGGTCAAGCATATGGTAAACCTTTGGGGATAGTCGGGATCCGGCACTATAAAAACGGGGTCGCAAACCTTGCCTGACGAAGTTTTAAACAAACGCCGCGAAGAGCGGGTCGATCTATTTGTTCGGGCGAATATCCACGCCCAACCGGGCAACAGCGTGGTGCGTTTATGTAACCTATCCCCCGTGGGTGCGCTGATCGAAGGACAGAGCTTGCCAAATGTCGGCCACGAAGTCGAACTGAGACGCGGAGCGTTGTGTGCGCCCGGCCGGATTGTCTGGCGAGGCGTCGATCAGGCCGGCATATCCTTTTTCGATCAGGCCGAAGTGGTGGACTGGCTTCGGGACGCACCTCCACAAGCATCCGTGGATCGCGCGTTCCAGGGCATCATGGAAGAATTTCACGAGCGGGATGAACCTGTCAGACGCGCGGCGCCTGCGCCGCTCCACAATTCCTTGATCACGATTGACGATATGGAGCGCGTGGCAGCCTCGCTCGATGAGCTGGGCGATGCGCTGGCGGACAATCCGCAGGTTGTGATGCAGTTTGCTGAGAAACTGCAGACTCTAGATATTGCCACGCAGCTGTTGCGCAAGCTCTCTGCTCAGAAGAGCAAAAATGCGCTAGCTTAGCTTGTGGGCAATTGCCACGAAGTCTGACACTTCGAGCGTTTCCGCACGCCGTTGAGAATCTAGCCCCAAGGCCTCCAGCGCATCTATAGCACCGGGGACACCCTTGAGACTTTGCCGAAGCATTTTGCGACGTTGGCCGAATGCTGCCTCGGTCACACGCTCCAGAACCCTGGCGGAAACGCCCTCCGGCATCATGCCCGGTTCCACATGGATGATGGCGCTCATAATCTTGGGCGGCGGCGTGAAAGCGCTGCGATGCACTTTCATCGCGAGCTTGGCTTGCGCCCGCCATTGGGCGAGAACCGCAAGGCGCCCAAATGGGGATGTGCCCGGCTTCGCGACGATGCGCTGGGCGACCTCCTGTTGGAACATCAAGGTCAGCGAGGTCCATGGCGGCGGCCAGAGTTCTCCGCCCATCCAGCGGGTGAATAGCGCGGTACCGACATTGTAGGGCAGGTTTGAGAGGATAGCGAAGGGCTCGCCGCCCATCACCTTGCTGTGGTCAAGCTTGAGCGCGTCTCCTTCGATCACGCGCAGACGATCGGGGAACGCCATCGTCAATTCGGACAAGGCGGGAAGGCATCGCCCGTCCATCTCGATAGCCGTCACATCGGCTCCGGCCCTCAGTAGCGCCCGGGTTAGACCGCCCGGTCCGGGTCCGATCTCAAGCACGCGCTTTCCCTCCAGGCTGCCCGGCACTGCGGCAATGCGGTCGAGCAGTTGTTCGTCGAAGAGGAAATTCTGGCCAAGTGCCTTGCTGGCCGAGAGGCCATGCCGCGCGATGACTTCGCGCAAGGGAGGGAGGTCAGCCATGCGTAGCGCGCCGCGCTGCCATCTCGCCCGCCATTCTGAGGGCGGCGATCATGGCTCCCGGATCGGCGATGCCTTTCCCGGCAATGTCGAAAGCCGTTCCGTGATCCGGGCTGGTGCGAACGATTGGAAGGCCGAGGGTAACATTCACTCCTTCGTCGAAATCGAGGGCTTTTAGGGGAATGAGTGCCTGGTCGTGATACATCGCCAGCGCTACGTCATAATTTTTCCGCCCACGCGGAGTGAACAGAGCGTCCCCAGAATGCGGCCCGGTGATGGCGAATCCTTCGGCCTTGAGGTGGGCGATTGCGGGTATGATGAAGCGCTCCTCCTCGTCACCGAACCGGCCTGCCTCGCCGGCGTGGGGGTTCAGCCCGCAAACCGCGATGCGCGGATTCTCGATACCGAATTCGCGGCGTAATGCAGCATGAACGATCCGCGCGCGGTGGACGATTAGGTCGGAGGTAAGGAGATTAGGCACCTCGGCCAGTGCACAATGTACGGTTAGTGGCACAGCGCGCAGACTGGGACCCGCGAGCATCATCACGGCATCCTCTCTCGGCTTTCCGAAGGCGTCGGCCAAAAATTCAGTTTGTCCCGGTGGAGTAAAGCCTACCTCGGCCAATTCTCTCTTCGATATCGGAGCAGTTACCAGTCCACCCGCTTCGCCGATTGCGGCGCGATCGGTAGCTTCGATGAGAGAATGAAGAGCCAGCCGCGCTCCGCTCTCGTCCGGTTCGCCCGGAAGATAGGCAGCGTCGCCATGACCCAGTACGGGAAGCGCACGGTTCCACACTCGGCTTGCCTGCGCGACTTCCTCAATTCTCTCGATCGACACATCGAGGCCGCGCTGGCGCGCTGCCTCGCTGAGAACTCGTGCACCGCCGACGACAAAGAATGCTGATAGAGTCTCGGCGTCGCGCCTTGCCCAGCTTTCGAGGATGATCTCCGGCCCTATCCCTGCCGGATCGCCAAGCGAGACGGCGAGGGGAAGCGGCACGGTGGTCAATTGTATTCGATGTAGGCGTCGTTGCGGAGATCGCGCAGATAGCGCTGCGCGGCCTTGTTGATCCGCTCGTCCTCGATCTGCGCCATGAGTTCGTCGAAGTCCGGACCCGTCGAGGTTTCCGGATCGTCGCGGCCGCAAAGCATCAGGACGCGCACGCCCTCTTCGACCGAGCCGAAGGGAGGCGTCGTCTCACCCACCTGGAGGTTGAGAATGATTTCCTGCAATTGTTCCGGCAGCGCCCGCGCGCGAATTTGGTCATTTGTGACGACATTCGCTCCGAGTGCAGCAGCGACTTCATCCACACTGCCGCAACCCTTCAAGGATTCCATTCCGCCGGTGAAAGCTTGAAGCTTCGCCTGGTTTTGTGCGATGGGCGCCGCAGGATCGAAGCCAATCTGGATTTGCTTCAGGCTCAGCATGGCATCGCGCGGATCGGCCATAAGAATCTGCCGCTTGTCCCGTAGATAGACGATCCAGTATCCGCCGGGAATCTTGATGGGGCCAACCAATTGCCCGGCCTGCATCTGGCTCACTACGGATTCAAGCTGCGGGTCGCCTAGCTGTGCCAGATTGATCCAGTCGAGGTCCCCACCGACCGCAGCGGTCGACGCTTCGGAAAACTGGCGGGCATAAGCAGCAAAACTCGCGCCCTGACGAAGCTGTTCGATAATCTTCGCCGCATTGGCTTCGACAGCCGCTTCATTCTCGGGTGTGGCGGAAAGGAAGATTTCCCAGAGCCAGTATTCGTCGGTTCCCTTCGACGCTTCGAGCCGCTCCATCATCTCGTTTACTTCTTCGGCCGACACATTGACGAAGAACGCAACCTTCTGGCGCAGAAGACGCTGCCATGCCAGTTCGCCGCGAATCTGGCGCTTGAGCGAGGCGGCGGAAGAGCCAACCTGCGCGAGATAAGCTTCCATGTCTTCGACCCGCTGGCTGTTCTGTGCCGCGACACGGGCGAAAGTCTGATCCACCTCGGCATCCGAAATCACGATTTCTTCGGCTTCTGCGGCCTGAATCTGCAATGTTTCGTCGATCAGGTTCCGCAGCACCTGCGCACGCACACGCTGAAGTTCCTCGTCGCTGATTTCCGCCTGATTGGCATTGAGAAGCAGGGCGACGCGGCGATCGAGATCGGTACCGGTGATAACGTGTCCGTTCACTACAGCTGTTGCCTTGCGGACATTCGGATTGGGATCGGCTAGCAATGTGGGCTCGTCTGGAAGATCCAACGGATTTGCCTCCTGCGCGGCTCCTTGCGCCAGCACGTTCGGAGCGGCGGCGGCGAGACCCAATGCGGCGGTAAGACCCAGCAGTTTCGTTACGATATTTGCGTTCACGCGTGTATTCCCTTGCGGCGCCTGAATTGCGCCCGAGTAGTTACGGCCTGCACGAGGCCGGCTTAACGGTAGCTGATTGCGCGGTGGCGGATAGCGTGTTTGCCAAGCGCTGCCAACATCACCGCTTCAGCGAAAACCGAGATTCTTCAAGCTGAAATACAGCTGGAAGGTATCGCCCCGCCGTGCATCGCCCGCCGAGACATAGTCCCGCCGCCAGGTCACGCCCATTTCAAGGCAATCGTCCTGATACGCGAGCCCCAGTCTTGTGCGGATCGGCTGAAAGCCGTCGCTCGACAAGGTGGGGTCTTCCTCTCGATCCGTAAGGTTGAAGACGCCCGAGCCGAAGACCGACCAGTAATTGGCGAAGGCCACACGAACTGCGGCGCGCAATTCTTCCCGGTCCTGCAGGTCTTCGACGCTGGTGATGTTCCGGTTCAGTCGCAGGTAGCCGACTTCAGCGTAGGTACGGCTAGAACCCACTGTCGCGTCGAATTCGTTCCGACGTACGGCGAGATTGTCCTTGTCCAGCCGGTAACGATGGGTCAGCTTGACGAAATCGCGATATCGTATCTCGGTGCGGCCCACGAGATCGCTGATCTTCTCGGATAGGCCTGTTCCGTCAGGCAGGATTTCGCGATCGTTATCGAGCCGGTATGACTGTCCGAGCGTGGTGAAAAGCTCCCAGCCCGGTCGACGCAGCTTCCAGTCGAAACCGTAAGTGACACGGGCACCATCCTCGATCCGGTCGTAGCCTGGAAAGCGGTTGAGCGCGAAGAGATTGGAGTCTTCCAGATCGATGGCACGCGCATCCTCGTTCGGGATGGCCATGTTCTTGATGTCCGGCGTTGCCACCAACTGGACCCGCGGGGTGAAGACCTGCTGCCCTCCCAGAAATTCTCCTACGAATGGCCATTCCACATCGATGGCGCCCAAAGCCACACCGCGTGTCTCCCATCCGGGGTTCCCACGATATGATGCTGTCTCGTTCAGGAAATTGTCGTCCGAATGATAAACGTCCCCGCGCAACAGTGCGGTAGCAGTCACGACTTGGCCGAGACCGGTAATCGCTTTCCGGCTCCATTCGGCTTTAGCAAATGCTCGCTCGGTGTCCTGCCCAGCCTTGCGCATGATCGCGAGACTGTTGAACTGCAGTTCGATCAGTCCACCGGCGATCGGATCATCGATACGCTGGCGCCAGTCGATGACGGGCAAAGCTACCGGAACCTGATCTTGGTCTTGGTTGAGGCGCAGGGTCTGGGTCGCCCATCCGGCAATCGACAGATAGGAATCATTGTCGATCCGCTCTAGGTCGACCATCGACCGCAGACGGTCGTCGCGGCTGATATCGTATCGGCGGAGGAACGTTTTGTCGCTGGCAAGTCTGATCGAGCTGGTCAGGCTCCATTCGGGTGTGAACTGGAATCGACCATTGGCGAACAGATATCCGCGCGGATCCGATTCCGAATTATCGGTCAGGCCGGTAAAATCGGAAATGCGCCGACTGTGAGTGGCATAACCAGTGATCTGGTACGCGCCCTTGTCAGTCAGGTGGCGCCACTGCGCTGAGACCATCGGTTTGGTTTCGGTGAAAAGATAGGCCGACAAGGTGAGGTCCTTGTTGTCGGCCATTCGGATATAATAACTGCCCGAAACCTCGACACCGTTGTTTTCGGAAATACGGAAATCGGGCACGAGAAAGCCCGAAACCGCCCCGCCGTCGGTTCGCACCGACAGTCCGGGGAGGGGGAGGATGCGCGCTCCGAAAAGTTCGAGATATGCCCCACGAAAGCGAACCTGGGAATCCGATGGATCATAGGTCACCCGATCGGCAGTGATGCGCCAACTCGGTTCCTTGTCGCAGCCTTTCCGCGTCACGATATCACAGGCGCTATAAGCAGCCTGCTCGAGCAAGATCGTGCCGTCGCTTTCGCGAATGCCCCGGTTGGCGGCGAGGCGGCCGCCCTGTCGCAATGCGAGAAGCAGGTCTTCCATCGCGCCGGCTTCGAATTCGTCGGTTAGCTCGACGCTCTCCGTATAGAGCTGGTTGCCGTTCTCATCGACGAAGCGAACATTGCCGCTGGCGATAATTACACCGGTGCGCTGGCTCCAGCTGACGGTATCGGCCCGCAGCGAACGGTCACCCGATCGCATTAGCACGTTGCCCTCGGCAGTGGTCACTTCTGCTTCTGAATCGTAGCTCAGGATGTCAGCGGCGAAGGAGATCTGGCGTTCGCCGGCCGCGTTGTATTCTGCGCCTTGGGGAAGGTCATCTTCGGATGCGATGACCACTGGATCGTGCGTGCCTTCGGGACGGCTGGGAAAATCGCTCGGGCTCTCGCCTTCCGGTTGCTCGACCGTGCCGGTGCCGGTCGCCGCGCCATCCTGAGCCAGAGCCGGGGTGCCGGACAACAAGGCAATGGCAGCCCCTGCGGTCCCCCACAAGTGCATTGCATCGATGGAGGTTTTCGCGCGCGCCCGGTGCATGGCTTGCCTATCGCACCGGGCGCGCCTAATCGCAATCGCGTTCATCCGGGAAGCCCACGATTTGGGCGCTTTTCGGTCATTAGAGAATTCGGGAGAATCCATGCACATCCAGTTTAGCCAGTCCCGTCCGCAAGGCGCGCGCCTCATTGCGCATGTGGTAGACAAGGGCAAGCTTCCTTCCGTCACGAATGCCACCATGCGGGCCGGAGCCGAGGCGGCTAGGTTCAAAGGCGATGCAGGGCAGACCTTCGACGGTTTCGTTGAACATGATGGTAAGGTCGCAAGGCTGGCGTTGGCCGGTGCCGGCGACAGGAACGACGAAGCTCGGCTCGCGAATCTCGAAAAAGCAGGCGCCGCTCTGGCCGGCAGATACCAGTCCAGCGGCGATAAGGAGATGGTGCTCGACCTTTCGGAAAGCGAACTGTCGGCAGTTGAAACAGTACACGTTCTCCTCGGCCTGCGCCTCCGCAACTGGCGGTATGACATCTACCGTACAAAGCTGAAGGACGATCAGAGGGTCACCCTCGAAAGCATTACCGTGGTCGGCGCACCCGACGGCATCGCAGCGGCGTGGGCAGACGGGGCCGCGCTGGCCGAAGGCGTCGAGTTTACCCGTGAATTGATCACTGAGCCTGCGAACATCCTTTATCCTGAAAGCTTCGTGGAGCGCTGCAAAGAGCGATTCAAAGGGACCGGCGCGGAACTGACCGTCTTGGATGAAGCGGAGATGGAAAAGCTCGGTATGGGTTCGCTTCTGGGGGTTGGCCAAGGCTCGTCTCGCGATTCGCGCATCCTAGCGATCCGCTGGAACGGCGGAGCCGCCGGTCAGGCACCGGTAGCCTTCGTCGGCAAGGGGGTTACTTTTGACACCGGGGGCATTTCGATCAAGCCGGGCCCCGGTATGGAAGACATGAAGTGGGACATGGGCGGTGCAGGGGCAGTCGCGGGCGGAATGCTCGCACTGGTCAGGCGCAAGGCCAAGGCCAATGTTGTCGGTGTGGTGGGTCTAGTGGAGAACATGCCCGACGGGAATGCCCAACGTCCTGGCGACGTGGTAAAATCAATGAGCGGCCAGACGATCGAAATTCTCAATACCGATGCCGAGGGGCGGCTCGTCCTCGCAGATGCGCTGCATTGGACGCAGCTGGAATTCCAGCCTTCGCGAATCGTGGATTTTGCAACGCTCACCGGTGCGATCATCATTTCGCTGGGCAATGAATATGCCGGACTTTTCTCAAACGACGACAAGCTTGCCAAAGACCTTGCCAAGGCGGGTGAAGTCGTGGGCGACAAGGTCTGGCGCATGCCGCTCGACAAGGCTTACGACAAGCTGATCGACAGCCCTATTGCCGATATGAAGAACATCGGGGGCAAGGGGGCAGGTTCGATAACCGCCGCACAGTTCCTGCAGCGTTTCATCGCCGATGGTACGCCTTGGGCGCACATCGACATTGCGGGCATGGCATGGTCCGAAAAGCCGGGCCGCACCTGGGGCAAGGGTGCGACTGGCTATGGTGTGCGTCTTATCGACCGGCTGGTCTCGGACACTGCAGAAGGCTGAACGAACCGCGCCATGGCGAAGATGAGGCGTAAGGGGGATCTGCCCGCCAAGATATGCGCGACTTACGGCCTCAGCTTCACTAGGCGAAAAAAGGGGCAGGGCGCCTGAGACAATGTGCGCTATTGTCCCGAGCGATGCGGGCGTAGCAAGCCCGGCGAAGGCAATTAGTCGAAAGGACCAATCCAATTCGCGTCGACTTCTACCAGCTAAGCCGCGATCCGGTTGATATCACGGTGGCAAAGCTCGCGCGCAAGGTGATGCGGGCCGGGGAACGATTGGTGGTAGTGGCTGACGATGAAGCGCTGCGGGAGCGTCTCTCACAGTTAATGTGGGAGCAGGGCGGTAAGAGCTTTCTCGCCAACGGGACCGCTGATGGGCCCCATGCCTCACGCCAACCGATACTGGTTTCGGCTCAGTGCTCTGCACCGAATGAGGCGCGACTAGTCATTCTCGCCGATGGGCGATGGCGAGAGGAGGCGGGCACCTTCGATCGCGCGATGCTGCTCTTTGATCCAGCGGCAGCCGACGGGGCCCGAGATCTGTGGCGTGACCTTGCAGCGCGCGAAGATATCGACAACCGCATTTTCAAACAGACCCAGGAAGGCGCTTGGCTCGAAGGTCGCTGACCTTTCAGGAACTTGCTGCGACTTCGCCCGTCGAACGGACATGAGACTTACGCTTCTAAGCCTCTGGCTACCCGTCCTGCTCCTTTCTGCCTGCGATGATGCGGATAAAGATGGGCGCCTAAACGATGGTGGGAGCGAGAATGTCGAGCCGGTCGGCTCTTACGATATCGATCCGGCCAGCGGCGAAGTTCGCGCTACGCATACCGATGTGGGCGGCGTGACCACCACGATGCGCGCGGGCAAGGATGTACCGCCTGATTTGCCCGAGCCCTTCCTGCTATATCCTGGCGCACAAGTCACCGGCACGACACGCGTTGATCAGGGCGACGGTGCCTTTGTGACACTCGATTTTACCACGTCGGACGTACGGGCGCGGGTCGTGGAATACTATCGCGAACAGGCGCTGGAAGCCGGAATTGACCCGGAAGTGGAGATTCGCGGCACAAACGCGACCACCCTGGGTGGCGAGAATCGCGGGGAGGGGATCAGTTTTACACTCAGCGTGACCAGGGAGGCGAGCGTGACAGAGGCTCAGCTCAGCGTCGCCCGCGGCTTCGAGTAATTCTTGCCCCCGGTCCTGGCGGACGCTAGAGGCGCGCGCGAGAGCTCTCTCCCCAGAAAATTCTTCGTAAGGAACACATATCATGGCGGTTACCCGCACCTTTTCGATCATCAAGCCAGATGCCACCCGCCGGAACCTGACCGGCGCCGTTACGAAGATGCTCGAAGATGCCGGCCTGCGCGTCGTCGCATCGAAGCGTATCCAGATGACCAAGGAACAGG